>VMCP01000139.1 GCA_008081305.1 Bacteroidota bacterium
TGGGTTTCCCAATATCCCTGTATACAGCTACTGTTTTTAATATTGAGAACCCGAGTAGACTAATCAAGTTCCTATTCTGGGTTTACATTTTTATTTTGATGGTTTACCCATTTCGTCAGATCCTCTTTTAATAGGAAGCAGGAATAATCGTTTGTCTATAGCGTGGTCAATTACTGGTATTAATTCCAATAAATGCTGCTCTTGTTGTTTCGTCCAAGAATCGCTCATAATCCGGGTGCTTTTGAATACTTGATTTAGTCCATATAAAATACTCAAATCAATCGTGTATTTCTCTAAGTAACGACTTTGAATAAACCGATCAAAGCGAATCATAAAAGTTTTAGGGTCATTATGGCTTATGCGGTCTAAAAAAGCGGGTACATCCGTCTTTGCATGGTCTAGCATATGATAAAAGTGCTCTAATTGGTTCGGATTTTTCATTATTAACAGGCGATCAAGCCACATTTCAACTATGATATGTATTCCAAACCAAAATCGAGGTATTTGGGTGTCTATGAATACATTCCGAACGGGATTGCGTAATTCTTGGTATACTTCATTAAAAAAGACGCTATTGTGAAAATCTTTATCTCTATTCAAGTGCTGCAAACAACCTCTCTCGATATCCATGGTTTCTTGGGGATGAGAAACAAGGGTTTTATTGTAGAGCTTAGGAGTGAAATTCCTCAATAAATCGGGAGCAAGTAGACCAAAGTTATAAGCAGGAGAACTTGGATTTTGATCAAAGAAAAAATGACTGAAGAAATTCACATATCAAAGGTACAATCAAGAATATATACGCTTGTAAAACAAAGAGGTGTGATTTTGAGTTATTCCAATGTGAAACATTTACAATCATTGCTACATGTGTTCATACTAATGGGTATTCTGTTGGTTAACGACGCATGTTCACAAAAGATTCCAAGTAAAAATCTAATCATGAATAATAAGGATACAAATCAATACTCAATTCAAAAAACAGAAGCGGAGTGGAAAGAGCAACTTACAGATGCAGAGTTTCATGTGTTGAGAAATAAGGGTACAGAGAGACCTTACACCAGTGAATTCGAACACTTTTGGGAGCCAGGAGTGTACGTTTGTAAAGGATGTGGAGCGGAATTATTTGAAGCAAAAACAAAGTTTGATGCCGGTTGCGGATGGCCAAGTTTTTACAAATCAATTAACCCAGTGGCAGTAAAAGAAATATTGGATAAGAGTCATGGTATGGTGAGAACCGAGGTGGTTTGTGCTAAATGTGGCGGACATTTAGGTCACGTATTTAACGACGGTTTTGATCAGCCAACAGGGCTTAGATATTGCATAAACGGAGTTTCGCTAGGATTTAAGAAAAAAGAGGACTGATGTTCTTCCCTTAAACCTCGATTTTGTATCTTGCTGCTTATAGACATGAGCGGTAAAAAACTATTTCTACTTGATGGGATGGCCTTGATTTACAGGGCCTTTTTCGCGTTTAGCAAGAATCCAAGAATTACGAGTAAAGGATTGAATGCGAGTGCAATGTTCGGTTTTACGAATACCTTGTTGGATATTATCAAGAAGCAAGAACCCACGCATTTAGCTGTAGTTTTTGATACAGACAAGCCTACTCAAAGGCACATCGAATACGAGGCGTATAAAGCGCAAAGAGAGGCAATGCCTGAAGACTTGAGGAAAAGCATTCCATACATTCAACAAATCTTAGAAGGTTTTAATATTCCTTTACTCACATTAGATGGTTATGAGGCCGATGATATCATAGGTACTTTAGCATGGCAAGCAAAGGACATGGATGTCTACATGATGACGCCTGATAAAGACTTTGGACAGCTAGTGCAGGAACGTGTTTTTATATATAAGCCAGGTCGTATGGGAAACCCCGATGAAATTTTGGGTGTACAAGAAATCCTAAACAAATGGGAAATCGAACGCGTGGATCAAGTTATCGATATCCTTGGTTTGTGGGGCGACTCTGTAGATAACATTCCTGGGATTCCCGGCGTCGGTGAGAAGACGGCCAAAAAACTCATTAAACAATACGACACCATGGAAGGGGTGATTGCCCATACCCATGAATTAAAGGGTAAAATGAAGGAGAAGTTTGAAGAGTTTGCGGAACAAGGTTTACTGAGTAAGAAACTGGCAACGATCGATACGCAGGTGCCAATCAATATCGAGGTAGAGTCCTTGGTAAGAAAAGAGCCGAACGAGGAGAAATTAAAAGAGGTATTCGCGGAGTTAGAATTTAGGACCATGGCCAAGCGCTTGTTCGGAACCGATGTTTCAGCTGCGCCTGCCGTTTCCTCCACAGGACAAAAGGATTTATTTGGTTCAGCCGAAGAAACCACAGAAGTGGAATCTTTAAAAACCATCTCAGATATTGAGTGCGAATACAAAGTATTAAATACAAAATCAGAGGTAGAGGAAGCACTAAAAGAGGCCTTGCAATTCCAACAGATTTGTTTTGACACTGAAACCACAGACCTAGATGTTTTTAGCGCTGAATTGGTGGGTATTTCTTTGTCATGGAAAGCACATCAAGGCGTTTATTTACCTATAGATTCAGATCAAGAAAAAGCCAAGGAACAAGTTTCATGGTTAAAAGGATTTTGGGAGTCTGATCGCTTAAAGATTGCTCAGAACCTAAAGTATGATGTGGCTGTTATCGAGCGTTACAACCAAAGGATTAGTGGGCCGTTTTTTGATACCATGCTAGCGCATTATTTGGTTGAACCTGATCAGCGCCATAACATGACGATACTGAGCGAAAAATACTTGAAATACACTCCAATTAGCATAGAATCCCTCATTGGTAAAAAAGGCAAGAACCAAGGCTCTATGCGAGATGTTCCTATCGAAAAAGTAGCAGAGTATGCCATTGAAGATACGGACGTTACATATCAGCTCTATCATATTCTAAATAAGGAGCTGGAACAAAAGAAGCTGCTAAATGTGTTTAACGATATAGAAATTCCTCTTGTTCATGTCCTACATCGAATGGAGAACGAGGGTGTTAATTTAGACGTGCCCTTTTTAGAAGCATATAGCAAACAACTACTCGAGCAGTCCTTAGAACTACAGAACGCTATTTTCACTGAGGCGGGATTTGAGTTTAACATTTCCAGCCCTCAGCAAGTAGGAAAGGTATTATTTGAGGAGTTAAAGCTCAGTGAAAAGCCTAAAAAGACTAAAACAGGCCAATATCAAACAGATGAGGAAACCTTAAATTCCCTAAAGGGGAAGCACCCAATTGTTGAGCATATCTTAGGTTTTAGGGCGCTACAAAAATTAAAAAGCACTTATGTGGATGCCTTGCCTGAAATAGTGAAGTCTCATTCGAATAGGGTGCATACAAGCTTTAATCAAGCGGTAGCTGCTACGGGAAGGTTGAGCTCGCAAAATCCGAATCTTCAAAACATTCCGATTAGAACAGATTTAGGCCGTGAAATTAGAAAAGCCTTCATTCCTCATAATGAAGATAGCGTATTGTTGAGTGCTGACTATTCCCAAATTGAATTAAGAATCATCGCCCATATTTCTAAAGACGAAGGCATGATGCAAGCGTTCAAAAAAGGGATTGATATTCATACGGCTACCGCCGCAAAGGTGTGGGGAGTTTCTATTGAGGAAGTCGACAAAGACATGCGTAGAAAGGCCAAAACAGTAAATTTTGGAATCATTTATGGAATATCAGCCTTCGGACTGAGCCAACGCGTTCAAATCCCGAGGTTTGAAGCCAAGGAGATCATTGATAACTATTTTGAACAGTTTCCAGGCATCAAGACGTATATGGATAATACCATAAATTTTGCGAGGGAAAACGGGTATGTTGAGACCATTACGGGTAGACGAAGAAATCTTCGCGATATCAATAGCCGTAACGCTACCGTTAGGGGATTTGCAGAACGAAATGCAATTAATGCCCCCATTCAAGGAAGTGCTGCTGACATGATAAAAATTGCCATGATTAAAGTGGATGAATGGCTACAGAAAAGCAGTTTGAACACAACCATGCTTCTTCAAGTACATGACGAATTGGTATTCAATGTACCAACAAATGAGCTTGAAGAGGTTAAAAGTAATGTGACTAGGATCATGGAAGAAGCGATGAAACTCGATGTCCCAATCTTAGTGGAAGCAGGTACGGGAAAGAACTGGTTAGAGGCGCATTAATTCCAGAATTTCCAGCTGAATCCAAATCGGAACCTAAACGGTTGAATTGGATAGGCAAGGGATGATTCATAACGATAATTCATGCCTGGAATCAACCACCACTCGTTGAGATGCTCAAATTTCAGGAAGAAGTCCACTGTTTGGATTCTTCCACTTAAATAAGCGTCAAATAAGGGATAATTACCCAATAGTGCTCGGTCATTATGAAGAATGAACTGTCCCATTTCTGGCCTGTACTCCCAATTAGCGTATGATGAAGTGTAAGACAAATCTATTCCTAAACGATAACTCAGTGCTTTTTGAAAAGCATCGTTTTGATAGCTAAGTCCGAGTCTGGGATAAAGAACGGGGATTCCTAAATTGGTCACTTCAGTAGCATTGTTTTTATGGAAAGCCAAGGACGACACGAACATCCAATGTTGCCCTTTAAGTCGAGCATTCACATTTCCTTCTACAAAACGAAAATCACCAATAATGCTCGGTGTTGCTTGTTGAATAAATCCAATTTCACCATTGCGGTTTCCAATAGATATTGAACTTGATAGCTTTAAACGTCCATTTTTGTAATGGATCGAAGCATTCAATTGATTACTGATGATGGTATGCCCTTCATTCAGATTTCCTTTAAAATCATAGAAATTGGATAGGAAGTAATTTTGAAAAATAGTAGGGCTGCTCTTTTGATGATCCAGACCTATTTGCAGATCGAATGAATCAGAAAGTTTGTTGCTTGAGGTAAATGATATCTTTTGATTCTTATCCAAATAGCCGCCGAAGTAACGTGAATAATTGATTTGAGTCCAATCTGCAATTGTATTAAACAAAATGATATTGGCATTCATGCCTGTGGAGCGGAAGGCTAATTCACGCTGAATTTGTGTGTCATTTTGGTAACGAAATCCTCCATATTGGAAATCAAGTCCTAAACCAAGATGAAGCTTGTCTCGGTTATATTCAATTCCAAGCTCTTGAGATCCATGTTTAAAAGAAATACTGTCAAGAGTTTCTGTCGTATCAAAAAGTACAGGCAGGGTGTAAAAATCACGATTCATCGCTTCGTCAGAATAGGTACGACGGTCATTGTGGAAGTTCCAAATGTGGTACGCCGACAAAGATTTTTGTGTGTCTAGAAAATAGCGATGTTTCAGCTGATGGTGGGTTTTGGATGTAAAGCTGCTTGCTTCGGTTAGGTTTGGATAATAAAAACCAAAGGTTCTTTGTTGAAATGCGGTGATATCCGAATCAAGGGGCCCGTAAAATAAACTATCGGTTTGCAAGCCTCCATTTTCGACCCTTCGGTTGCGATTCCAGCTGAGGATTAATTGTTGTTCGTAACGTCCATTTTCACTGATAAATCGGCTACCTATACCCAAGTTCCTACCCAAGTTATCTTGGTTGGCACCGACATACATATCTTCATTTAATACAGACCGATAATCAATGCTTACGTTCCAAGTGGGAGAGAAGTTTTGAGAGTGCAATGCCTCTAATCCAACATAACCTCCTGCACCCTGTGAGTAATCAAATTGAGTAAAGGCCTGTCCAACCTTACGAAACAAAAAGTTATCGGGATTGATGGATGCTACATCGTTGAGAAGTATCCCCGAACGCAGACCAAAATTGAGTGTATTGGATTTCAACTTTATCGCAGGACCTCCATATACCCCAAGATTTAATAGCGGCTGAACCGAACGATTTTCGGGTGAATATCGGTGATTTAATAATAACTGAGAATCTTGCTGAACCAGTGTGTCTAATTTATTCCAAAGTAAAGTGGCCTGCTGTATGTAAGGAATTATAGCAGGCTTATCCGAATGATTAGATAAGGTGCTATCCACAGCGGTTGTATCACTCGTAACTCCATTGGGATTAGTCGAAAAAGTACTAGGCGTTTGACCCGGATTTATTTGAGACAATGCACCTTTAAAAGCAATTGACAGTACAAGTAAGAGCAACAGCCGATATGCATTTTCTTTCCTCAAAGTCACAAAAATGCGTTAAAAAAACGATAGATTGGGTTCTTTTCCCTTTGTTACATAAAGAATTTAGGCTGTCATTCGATTAAATTTGATACGTGTCAAATGTGTTTCTCATCTTCAGTATTATACTGTGGTCATCTACCAAGTTTTTGGTAGGTAGTGGAATTGCGCTAGCAACACTTAATCCACTAGAGGGGGCTATCACAACTATGATTGGCGGTGTAGCTGGTGTAGTGGTTTGGGTGTTTTTTGGACATGGATTGAAATCCCTATGGTTAAAAGTAATAGGTGCGAAAAAGCCTGTAAAGGTGTTTTCCAAGAGAAATAGGTATTTGGTGAAGTTGAAAAACAAAGGCGGACTGTGGTTGGTTGCGCTGTTAACCCCCGGAATATTGAGTATTCCAGTGGGGTGTTTAGTCTCAATCGCAATGGAACAAGATCGATTCAAAGTAATCAGCATTCAAGCCGTTGGCATCGTGATTTGGAGTTTGATGATTTTTGGTGGTAAACAGATCTTAATTCTTCTGAGTTGAAGAGAATAAAAGAGCTTATAAAAAATGCGTACTTTCCCCAAGTAATGAAAATTATTTGGAAAGGCTTCGTTGGAGTTCTTTTGGTTGTGATGTTAACCTTGGAATCTTGCAGTCGAGAACCCGTGAGCTGGGATGTTGAAAATGCATTTCCATTGTTTCACAGTTCCTTCTCTTTAGGAGATATCGATAATAAATATTTACGCTATGGTGCAAGTGATACGGGTTATCAGCTAGAGTATGAGAATAATGTTTATACCTATCGAATTGCTGATTTACAAGCTTCTGATACGGGAATAAACGAATCGTTTAATCT
>VMCP01000273.1 GCA_008081305.1 Bacteroidota bacterium
TAAAGTGAAACATGTCATAAGGCCTGACTTTGTTATTGATCTGGAAGTATTTGATATGGAATCAAAACCCCTCATGCTTAAATCGGGTTATCGGGCTCAAATACGATATGCATCTCAAATACGGAAAGATTCAAGGTTTTATGCTTTTCACAAAAAAAAGTGGAAGCATTTTTACGATTATGACTATGCTTTTGATGCAGATCGGATGGCATCAACGGATTTTTACCAGTTCTACCAAGGCAATAAAACAGGGGTTGTTTCAACGTCTTGGGAGAAGTCAGGTCTCTCAGAACAATTTAATAAAAGAGGTTATCAATGTTTGCTAACTGACGAGCAAACGTATGCTAAAGTGGGTAAAGCAAAGGGCTATTTTTTGAACATGAACCCTAAGCCCAATGATGAACAAAAAAGAGTGGTGAAGGGTAAGAATTATTTTACCTTTCGCTTCTTTAAGAAGAACCCTCGAAAACCGTCACCATATCAAGAATTCATGTTGAGACCACGGGATTTGGAGCTTTTTCCAGAGTGGAAGTATTTGAGTGAAACACGTTTTGCTGTAGAATCGAATGCTAGTTATGAGCAATTAAAACGGATGTTCAAAGGGATGAATATCGTAGACGCAAGGTTGGTTCCCACAGGGAAAGGCGCCAATATAGAGTTTAAAACAACTCGACAAGCTTGGTCTATTAAATTAGTAGTTCCTAGAGAAAGAAGAGATTTAACAGAATCCGATAAAGAGCGGGAACAAAAGCGTTGGCAACGAAAAATGCTTGGTCGGTATTTGAAGGTTTATCGTGAAAAAAATCTGTGGTATAAATCTCTAAGCCAGTCTCAGTATCAGCAATCAATAGAAAGCCAAAGTAACCAAGTTTTGGGAATTGGAAGATTAAAACCAGGGTACTCCCGTGGGGGCTTTTTTATTCAGAGTTTTGGCCGTTTTTGTTGGGGTGCTCCCCAACCAATAAAGGGAAATGCAGTGAAGTTAATCCTATGCGAAACAGGTAAAATTCCACTTAAGTTAGAAAGGGCGTTTCTGGTTAGTCAGGAAGGGAAAAATTACAACTATCAGGTATGTGACGCTCAAAATGGTTGTGATTGGAAAGTAGATAACCGAACCATTAAATATATTTTAGCTAAATCTAAAGATGCCCATTATTACTATTTAAAAGGGATGGATTACCAACGGTTGGGAATCGACGATCAAACATTGATTTATATAGATTTAAAGCCAGTGGAATCAGCCGAGGTAATGGTGGATTATGATCTGCGTCGGTTGTTGGGTATACGTTCAAAAAGAAGATAAATATGAGTCCAGTTTTAATTTTTAGTGGTATCGCTGCCTATTTTTTGATGCTGCTTCTCGTTGGATATATCACAGGTCGAAAGGCAGATTCTGACGGTTATTTTTTGGGAAATAAGCAAAGTATCTGGTGGCTAGTGGCTTTGGGTATGTTGTCGGACTCAATGAGTGGTGTGAGTTTTATCAGCGTGCCGGGGGCGGTAGGCGTTGCTCAATTGCATTATTTCCAAATCGTGATGGGTTACGTTTTGGGTTACTTGGTTATTGCCTACGTGCTGCTACCGCTTTATTACAAGCATCAGCTCACGAGTATTTATGGGTATTTGGAACATCGATTTAATCCGGTTTCCCAGAAAACGGGAGCCATTGTCTTTGTGATATCGCGTTTATTAGGGAGTGCTGGAAGGTTATTTTTAGCCGCGGTCATCCTTCAAAAATTTCTATTTGAACCATGGGGGATTAGCTTCCCGATTTCTGTAGCCGTTATTATCGGCTTAATTTTATTATATACAATCAAGGGAGGTATTAAAACATTGGTATTTACCGATGCCATTCAGAGTGTATTCCTCATCGGAGGATTGGTTATCGCATTGGTTTCGATGTTGCAATCTGATCTTTTATCGCATTTAAGTTTTATGCAGGTTATTCAATCTGCAGGTAGAACTGAAATATTTGAAACAAATGTTTTAAGCTCAAGTTTTTTTGGAAAGCATTTCATAGGAGGTATGTTTATCTGTATTGCTATGACGGGCTTAGATCAAAATATGATGCAAAAAAACCTCAGTATTCGAACGCTTAAAGAAGCTCAATGGAATATGTTGAGTACTTCAGCTATTGTGGTGTTGGTAAATGTGGTGTTCTTGACTCTTGGGTTGGTGATGATTGCCTTCCTTCAACAAAAAGGGATCATACAGAACGGTGTGAGTTCGATTGCTTCGGATTTGTACTTCCCAACAATCGCATTGGAGTATCTTGGTGGTGTCGCGGGGATGGCTTTTGTTCTTGGCTTAGCTGCTGCCACTTTTAGCAGTGCGGATTCGGTTTTGACCACATTAACAACCAGTACCTATTTTGATGTATTTCGTTTTCAAGATAAAGGGCTAAGCGATCGTCAATTAAAAAGTAGGCGTATTGTACTGCATAGCACTTTTGCCGTACTTTTACTTTTATCCATATTAGGTTTTAATCAGTTCTCGGAGGGACCCGTAATAGATATTGTTCTGGGTCTTGCAAATTATACATACGGTCCCTTGATTGGTTTATTTGCTTTGGGAGTATTTACTCAAAGGAAACCTTCTGGTAGTAAAGTAATTATTGTAAGTATACTAGCTCCACTATTGAGTTGGGGCATTGGGCAATACACCTATGTATTAGATCTTATTGGATTTGAAACCCTGAACTTGACCTATCAATTCGGATATGAACTAATTTTAATCAACGGGATTTTGTCTTTCTTGGGTTTATTTGTTGGATCAAAAGTATCCCAAGGTCTTTAACATACTCTTATAGCTTTGCTCCTTTGCAAAAAGCTTAAAGGAGTATTCACCATCCTCATCACGATCAATGATTACATGCTTTGGTGACGGTGTTAAACAGTGTTGTATTCCTCCGAAACCCCCGATGCTTTCCTGATAAGCCCCGGTATGGAAAAAGCCAATATATAGCGGTTCTTCGTAATCGTATTTCGGTAGATAAATAGCGTTTACGTGCTGCTCTGAATTGTAATAATCATCTGAATCGCATGTGATACCACCTAATAATACTCGTTCGTATTCCTGATTCCACCGATTCACAGGCAGTAAAATAAACTTCTTGTTAATAGCCCATGCATCGGGCAATTGAGTCATAAAGCTTGAGTCAATCATGTTCCATTTCTCACGATCATTTTGAGCTTTTTGATCCAATACATTAAAGATGGTTCCTCCACTTTCTCCTACGGTGAATGATCCGAATTCTGTAAAAATATCTGGTTCAGGAACTTCATACTGCTCACAAACTTGCTTAATTTGAGAAACAATTTCTTCGGCCATATACTCATAGTCGTAATCAAAATTCAGTTTGTTCTTGATGGGGAATCCTCCTCCGATGTTTAGGGTGTCTAGTTCAGGACATTCTCTCTTTAACTCACAGTACACACGAAGACATTTATGCAATTCATTCCAATAATAGGCGGTGTCGTATATACCCGTATTAATAAAGAAATGAAGCATTTTTAACTCAACTTGTGGGTTGGTTTTCACTGCAGATCGATAGAATGGAAGAATTTCTTTATACCCTATGCCTAATCGACTTGTATAGAACTCGAATTTTGGCTCCTCCTCAGAAGCAATCCGAATGCCGCACTTGAATTTTTTATCTGTATACTGGGTGAGTTGGTTTACCTCACGTTGATTGTCAAATACGGGTATTACGTTGGTCCAGCCGTTATTGATAAGGCCAGCGATATTTTCGAGATAAATATCGCGTTTGAATCCGTTACAAACGACAAATTTGTCTTTGGTTATCTTACCTTGTTCTTCTAAAGTTTCAATTATGTTGATGTCAAACTGAGAAGAGGTCTCTATATGGACTTCATTCTTTACGACTTCGTCTAAGACGTGTTGAAAGTGGTTGCTCTTGGTGCAATAGCAATAGTAATACTTTCCTTTGTAGTCGGCTTTTGCAATAGCAACATTAAACCATGATCGTGCTCTTCTAATATTCTCACTTATCTTAGGTAGGTAGATAAACTTTAAAGGAGTTCCGTATTGTTTTACCAGCTCCATTAGGGGGATGTCATGAAATGAAAGATCACCATATTCATCAACTTGGAATTCTTCAACTGGAAAATCAAATGTTTGTTGAATGAGGTCAATGTATTTGTTTCTCATGATTTAAGTGAGTTAGATTGTAAAATTTTGGCAAATGTAAGTGAAATACTTATCTGGTTTTATGATTGGTTAAATTTAACAGTCGAATTTTTCCAGTATTCATCATTGAACTTAGAAATTGCCCCTTAGTTTGCTAATTTTGCACCAAGAATTAAACGCATACATAAAATGAGTAAAATTAGTGTAATCGGCGCCGGGAATGTAGGTGCAAGCTGTGCTGAGTACATCGGCATGAAGAACTTCGCTGCGGAAGTAGTATTGTTAGATATCAAAGAAAACTTTGCCGAGGGTAAAGCAATGGATTTGATGCAAACCTCCGCTTTGAACGGATTCGAAACCCGTATCATAGGTAGCACCAACGATTACAGTAAAACTGCAGGTAGTGATGTTGTAGTGATTACTTCTGGAATTCCACGTAAACCAGGTATGACCCGTGAGGAACTAATTGGTATTAACGCGGGTATCGTTGACCAAGTGATGACGAGCTGTTTGGAGCACTCACCTGAAGCCATTTTTGTGATCGTTTCTAACCCAATGGATACCATGACGTATTTGGCTAAATCTAAATCTGGATTACCAAAGAATCGTATCATCGGAATGGGTGGAGCACTTGACAGCGCAAGGTTCCGTTATTTCTTAAGTACGGCTTTAGGAGTTCCGGCGAAAGAAGTTGAAGGTATGGTGATCGGCGGACACGGTGATAAAACCATGATTCCATTAACGAGATTGGCTTCTTACAAAGGGGTTCCCGTGTCTGAGTTTTTGAGCGAAGAGAAGCTTGCTGAAATCAAAGCGAGTACAATGGTGGGTGGAGCAACCTTGACTGGAATGTTGGGTACATCCGCGTGGTATGCACCTGGTGCAGCTGTATCGGATTTAGTTCAAAGCATTGTTTGTGATCAAAAGAAAATGATGCCTTGCTGTGTTTCTCTCGAGGGTGAATATGGACAAGAGGATATATGTATAGGTGTCCCTGTAGTACTTGGTGCTTCAGGATGGGAGAAAATAGTTGAGTTAGACTTGAACGATTCTGAGAAATCAGAGTTTGCTGCTTCAGCAGAGGCAGTACGCACCATGAACGGCGCGCTATAATGTTATCAAAAGGCGTTTGGATGATGCTGGTGGCTAGTTTAAGCCTCGGGCTCATGAACGTTTCAGTAAAATCAATTTCCGGCATGCATGTGTCGGAAATTGTTTTTTTTAGGGCTATCGTCCAGCTCATTATAGCGGGAACAATCTTATGGCTTCAGGGGGAGAAGCCCTTTGGGAATAACCCGAAACTATTGATCATGAGGGGCTTTTTTGGGTCTATGGGGTTATTATGCTATTTCTATTCACTTCAAGTGATGCCTCTGTCAAATGCGTTGGTGATTCATTATTTATCACCGATTCTCACCACTTTATTCGCTTTCCTCATCGGAGATGAACAAGTAAAAAAGAAACAGTGGTTATTTTTTGCCATGAGTTTTATGGGTGTTGTAATTGTGAATGGGGTTTCAGCAGCCGTAACTTGGGATGGAGTATTGGCCGGTTTGGGTGGTGCAATATTTTCCGCTTTTGCGTATAATACCATCCGTAGATTAAAAGGAAAAGAAAACCCCAATGTGGTGGTGTTGTATTTTCCCTTGGTTACCTTGCCCATTTCATTGGTACTTCCACTAATAGGTTTTGGCGATTGGAGAGCCCCAGAAAATAACGAATGGATATGGCTGATATTGGTGGGTGTTTTTACCCAAGTAGGTCAGTTTTTCATGACACGATCTTATCAAGAAGCCGAAACCAAATTGGTATCGGGAATAAGTTATGCGGGAATAATATGGGGCACAGGATTTGGGTTGTTCTTATTCAATGAGACCTACTCTTGGATTCAATATTTAGGTATGCTTCTCGTATTGTTGGGGATGTATCTCAATATTCGATTGAATAGGGGATTGGGTTTCCGTCGGTGATGTAGGTTCCTTGAACAACTCTCTAATTGGATTGTTCTTTTGTAGGGATATTTTCAATTACTTTGCCTCCAATGAAAAGGAAGTTTTTTTTACGGAATGGCTTATTGGCAGCGGCTTGGCTTAGTCAAAAAGGGAAAGCTTCGGTATTTCTTGATAACGATATAGATGAGCTTCAAGATTTCAAACCTAATAAATCTAAACTACTGGGATTTAACCATATACCGAGTACAGAAAAAGAGAATCATATGGATTACATCATACATCGTGCCGATACAAGAGGGCATGCCAATCACGGATGGCTAGATACGCATCATAGCTTTAGTTTCGCTAGCTACTATAATCCAGAAAGAATGAACTTCGGCGTTCTTCGTGTGCTAAATGATGACAGGGTTGCAGCAGGTATGGGTTTTGGAACGCATCCTCATGACAATATGGAAATAATTTCTATTCCCCTTGAAGGCGATTTAGAACACAAGGATTCCATGGGAAATATCGCTGTAATCAAAAATGGAGATATTCAGGTGATGAGTGCAGGATCTGGTATTACCCACAGCGAATACAATCGCAATAAAAATCAAGAGGTTCGTTTTCTTCAGATTTGGGTTTATCCCAACAAAGGCAATGTTAAGCCGCGATATGACCAAATAACCTTAAATCGATCTGATAGGAAAAATAAATTGCAACAAATATTGTCCCCTAATCCTGAAGATGAGGGTGTTTGGATTCATCAAGATGCTTGGTTTTATCTTTCAGATTTGGAAAAAGGGTCAAGTATTGCCCATACATCAAAACGCAGTCAAAATGGAGTATATATTTTCGTTTTGAATGGTGAATTAAAAGTGAATGATGAAACAAT
>VMCP01000261.1 GCA_008081305.1 Bacteroidota bacterium
AAACACAATCTGTTGCCCTCGTTCGCGAACGGCAATGTGATAGTTCTTTACACCCTCCAATTTGTTTTCTAATTCATTTAGCTCGTGGTAATGGGTAGCGAATAAGGTTTTTGGTTTGCCGGGGTGGCTTTGTAAGTACTCGGCAATACTCCATGCCAGCGATACACCATCGTACGTGCTGGTCCCGCGGCCAATTTCGTCTAAAAGCACCAGACTTCGATCGCTCAGATTATTAAGTATGCTTGCCGTTTCTGTCATTTCAACCATGAATGTACTTTCACCTAGGCTGATATTGTCTGAAGCACCGACTCTGGTATACACCTTATCTACCAAACCTATTGTTGCATTTTCGCAAGGAACAAATGAGCCTATTTGGGCCATTAATACCGATAGGGCCGTTTGCCTGAGAACCGCACTTTTACCACTCATATTTGGTCCCGTAAGAATGATCATGCGTTGATCTTCTGGGTCCAGCTTAATATCATTTGGGATATAACTTTCTTCAGGGGGTAACTGAGCCTCGATCACTGGATGACGGCAGGCTTTGAGCTCCAAAATGCGATCTTCGGAGATTTGGGGTTTTGTGTAATTCCTATCAATGGCTACCTGAGCAAATCCAGCCATAACATCCCATGAGGCAACAATTGTTGAGGCTTGTTGAATAGGAAGAATAGTCTCGGATAAAGTAGCGGTAAATTGCTCCCAAAGAATACTTTCCAAATCTTGAATTCTACCTTCCGCATTCAAAATCTTTTCTTCATAGTCTTTGAGCTCTGGGGTAATGTATCGTTCGGCGTTTGTCAGGGTTTGTTTTCTAATCCAAGACTCAGGCACCTTGTCCTTGTGTGCATGGGTGACTTCCAGATAATATCCAAACACATTATTAAACCCAATTTTCAGCGAACTAATACCTGTAACGTCCGCTTCTCTTTGTTGAATCTCGATTAATCGGTCTTTTCCATTTGTAGAAAGTTCCCTTAATTCTTTTAATTCAGGATTTATATCGGCTCTAAAAACACCTCCTTTACTGATATTGACGGGAGCATCTTCAAGGATGTGCTCTTGTATAGAATGTGAGATCGAGTGCGTATCGGAAATGGATTTAGCTTGAGTGGCTAACGTTGATTCTGTGACTGTAGAATAGCGGTTTTTGAGCTGCTCCAATGCTTGTAAGCTGCGCGATAATTGCAGTAATTCTTTGGGGTTTGCTCTTTTTAACGCCACTTTAGAACATAGACGTTGTAAATCTCCAATTTCTCGGAGCATTCCCTGAGTTTCAGAAAGTAATGACTCATCTGACTTAAATTGATTCACGGTTTCAAGCCGATGTTCTATTTTAGACTTTTCCTTTAATGGTAGTAGCATCCACTGCCGAAGTAGCCTACTTCCCATAGGGGTTGAGCAGCTATCAATGATGTCAATTAAAGCGTGCCCCTCCGGGTAAATGGGCCTCACCAATTCTAAATTTCTAATGGTGAATCCATCAAGCCATACGTAATCACTTTCATCTAACCGACGAATATCTTGTAAGTGACCCGTTTGGTGGTGATGAGTTTGTTCGAGATAATATAAAGATCCTCCAGCGGCAGTAATCGCGATATCTAATCCCTGTATGCCATAGCCTTTGAGGCTTTGGGTTTTGAATTGTTGGAGCAATTTATCCAAAGCAAAGTCAATTTGATAAACCCAATCATCTAAAAGTTGAAATGAATTGAAAGGACCAAGTTCTTGAAGGATAATGGATTTGTTGTTTTTTGAAAACACGAATTCCTTTGGTCGGAAGCTGCTCACCATCTTCTTGATGAATGCTAAATCTCCTTCTGTGCATTGAAAATCTCCTGTGGATATATCTAAAAGGCTCAGGCCCCAAGTTCCATTGTTCACATGGAGTGAAGCAAGGAAGTTACTTTCATTGCTTTCAAGAATTTTATCGTTGTAGCTAACGCCGGGTGTTACCAGCTCAGTAACTCCGCGTTTTACAATGCCTTTTACTTGTTTGGGATCTTCAAGTTGATCGCAAATGGCAACTCGATAACCTGCACGGACCAGTTTAGGTAAATAGGTATCCAAGGAGTGATGAGGAAATCCAGCGAGATCCATTTCAGATGCTGCACCATTCGACCGTTTGGTGAGTATAATTCCCAATACTTTGGAGGCAATCCGGGCATCCGCATCAAAAGTTTCGTAAAAATCTCCCACACGAAAAAGCAATACAGCTCCAGGGTATTGAGCTTTGATTTGATTGTATTGCTTCATCAACGGAGTTTCCTTCTTACCGCTTGATTTAGACGATGCCATTCTACGAAGATACCATACCCCAAAAGGCCTTTCCACCTCAGTTTTCCCCCTTTATTCAACAACCCGAGTATCTTTGTAACCACGGCATGAGAAAGTTAAGAACACACGAGTTGGCCCGTAAAAGTGTAGAGCAGTTCAAATCTTCAAAAAAATCCCCAATTGTGGTGGTTTTAGACAACATCAGAAGTATGAACAACGTAGGTTCTATTTTTAGAACCTCTGATGCATTTATGGTTGAAAAGCTATATCTGTGTGGTTTTACAGGTACTCCTCCGCATAGGGAGATAACCAAAACAGCCATCGGAGCAGAAAATTCGGTGGAATGGGAATATGTGGAATCAACGGAAGAAGTGGTCGAAAGACTTAAAAAAGAGGGATATCACCTAGTGGCATTGGAACAAACCGATGCTTCAGATAACTTGAATGATTGCACCTTGGATTTTAAACCAGTGGCATTTATTTTAGGAAATGAAATTGATGGTGTTTCACAAACGGTGATTGATAAATGTGATCGTTGTGTTGAAATTCCGCAATTAGGCACCAAACATTCGTTTAATGTAGCCGTTTCGTACGGAATGCTCCTATGGGATTATGCAAAAACAAATAAACTTTTTTAGTCGATCGCTAATCATTTTACTTCTAGCCGCCTGTAATTCGGGGGCAAACACCACAGACGAGGTTGAACAAGCGCAAATGTCGAGCGCTCCGTATACCGTTTATGTTACCTACAGCAATGATTGCCCATTCTGCATCCGATACACAAAAACCCTCCAAGATATAAAGTACGAATTGCCTGAATATTGGGATTTTAAATTCTTAAAAGTCATCGGTGAGGAAGAATGGGATTTTGATTGGAAGGAAAGTTTGTCTGATGATGTAATTGATGATGTAGATGCCATTTATATCGATAGGTTTGGGATGGATGTTTATCCACAGGCCGTCATTGCGGATTCGGTAGGAAACATCCTTTACAAAGGAGCCATTGATGATCGAGCACATCAAACCGGTTTAAGCAAGTTCAAGGTGACCAAAAAATATTTACAGTCAGCCATTACATCCATTAGTAAAGGTGAATCACCTCGATGGAAACACACTGAGGCCGTAGGTTGTTATATAGAAGATCATGAATAGAGGCCTCTTTGCATATCTATTTATCTTCAGTCTATTATGGGGATGTGGAGAATCTACAATTTCCCCTGATTTGAATTTGGTGGAAATTAATAATCCCGTTTTCGATGAACACATTGAACCCATCATTTATAAAAATTGTACACCGTGTCACAGACAGAATGGGGGAGCCCCTTTTGAGTTGACATCCTACAAAAAAGTCAAGAGTAAGGCGCGAACCATCGCCAAGGTAACAGCATTAAGGTATATGCCTCCTTGGCCTGCCGATCCTTCGTATCGGCATTTTATTGGTGAGAAACGATTAACAAATCAGGAAATTGAACTCATTGGTCGGTGGGTAAAAAATGGTTGCCCAAAAGGTGAGCGACCAAATCGATTGTTATCAACGGTTAAGCCCTTTGTAAGCGCTTTAGGAAAGCCCGATTTAGTACTTCCGTTGGACTCTATTCATTTAATTCAAGGAGATGAAGACCGTTTCTTTCTAACAAAGGTGTCGGCAAATATCCCCAATAAAAGATTTGTTCGTGCTGTGGAATTAATACCAGGCAAACGAGATCTGATGCATCATTTCAATGGTCATTTAATTAACTACAGAGAGGGAAGTAAAAACCCATTTGATACACGTCCACGCAAAGTTGAAATTACCGTGGGTAGGAATCCAGATGAACTTAAATCGCTAGACTTAATGACCGACGACGGAATCATACCGGAAAGGGTACATTCTGTTGTGAATTACTTGCCGGGCGTCACTGGGGTTATGTATCCTGAAGGAATTGGCACATTTGAAGTAAACAAACAGTTCAGCATCATTGGAAATGATGTGCATTACGGACCTTCAGCTAAAAGTGTAATAGATCAAAGTAAGCTTCATTTGTTTTTCACGGATACACCTCCCAAAAGAGGGATTGGAGAATTGATGTTAGGAACCAACGGCGTAAGTAAAATTGAACCTCCGTTAATCATAGAACCGAATACCGTGAGTACTCATGTGACACGTTTTCAGGTGCCCGCAGATATCTCGGTTTTAACCGTCAATCCACACATGCACTTATTAGGGAGATCATTGAAAGCCTATGCGTTAAAACCGAATGGAGATACCATACGGTTGATTCATATACCCAAATGGGACTTTAGATGGCAGTATTTTTACACCTTCGAGAAAATGGTAAAAGTTCCCAAGGGAAGCGTGATTTTAGTAGAAGCTACGTTTGATAACACAACGAATAATCCATTTAATCCGCATGATCCACCGCAAAGGGTTTCGGAGCGATTTGAGTACGGTGGTTCTAGTATGAAAGCAGAGGATGAGATGTTTCAATTCATTATTACGTATCTTGGGTACCAAGCAGGAGACGAAAATATTTCCTTAAAGCCATGAGAATAGCAGAAGTCAAACTAAAAACAGAAATCAAGGAATTTTTGGATCTTCCGGCGAGAATTTACTGCGATGATCCACATTATATCGAGCATATTCGGTCAGACATTGAGGCTGTTTTTGATCCAAAACAGAACAAAGCATTTAATAACGGAACGACAAGAAGGTGGATTGCCTTGAATGAAAATGGAGAGTGCACGGGACGAATTGCTGCCTTTTATCAAGATAAAAGAAGTAAACGTTTTGGAGGATGGGGTTTCTTTGATGCTTTTGAGCGAGATACGACAGAGATGCTCATAAAACATGCGGAGGATTGGTTGAAAGGAAAGGAGTGTAAGCAGATTCAGGCGCCCGTAAATTTTGGCTCTAGGGATAGCTATTGGGGTCTAAGGATAAAAGCAGATAGTGCACCTAGTTATCAAGAGAATTACCATCAACCGGTCTATCAACAATGGATTGAAGACTTGGGGTATGAACGTGAGATTGAGCAAACAACCTATGAGATTTCACACCAAGATTTCAATTTTGAGCGGTTTTCGAATATTTCACAACGCACATTAAAGAACAGCGACTATAGTTTTGTTTCTCTTGATTATTCAAGGATTAATCAATTTGCTCGAGACTTTGTAGAGATATATAACCAGGCTTGGTCATTTCATGATGATTTTGAGCCCTTGGAGGAAAAGGAGTTGTTGGCTCGTTTTAAGGAGATGAAAGCGGCGGTAATTCCTGAAACCATCATTTTTGCGTATCACCAAGAAAGACCGATTGGTTTCTTTGTGAATATGTTGGAGATTAACCAAGTCTTTAAGGATTTTAATGGTGAGTTAACTCTTTGGAATAAGCTCCGATATCTATTCCGTAGGGGTCAAATAGATCGCCTTAAAGGAGTGGTATTTGGTGTGATTCCTGATTATCACAATAAGGGAGTAGAAGCCGGTATGATCATGAAATTATACCGTGAGGCATTGAAACTAAATAATTACAAGGTGATGGAGTTATCTTGGATTGGTGACTTCAATCCCAAAATGCTCAGCATGTTAAAGTCACTGGGAGCACGATTGATAAAAACACATCACACATATTTCAAGAAATTTTCTTAGGTAGTGTTGCATAAATACGATACGTATCTTATTTTTGCACCACCATTGAACGATGGGATGATTCCGTAGCTCAGTTGGTAGAGCAATACACTTTTAATGTATGGGTCCTGAGTTCGAGCCTCAGCGGGATCACAAAAAAGCCACCGAATCGGTGGCTTTTTTCGTTTTATTACTTTTCTCTTATCACAGGTCTGGTCCATTGCTGTTTCCCATCGGATAGCAATAAGATTAGTTGCTTCGAATGGTCATTTGGCCATGGTAATGTGAATTGAGATTCACGATTTCTTGATTCCTCCTTAAGTAGTTTTCCATTTAGGGTATACCAAGCGCAGTAGATAATTGGACTTTCTGCATCTACCTGTAATTTCTGATTATTACCTAAAGGATTAGGGTAAATGTTGACGCCCGCTTTGTTGGTTAAACCTATGAGGCTTGCACGATCCATACGTACGGTTTTGCTAGACCTGCAAATACAGGCATTATCATCGGTGGTAGCAATCATGTTCATAGTGTATTCACCATCGGAAGGGAGCTCATAGGTTACTTTTGCGTTGACACCACTGCTAAATTTATTCCCCACTTGTTCTAAATTCCAATCGTAGGAAACCTTGGATTGACCACCTGCATTTGTTCCGTCTATGGATGGTTCGAATGAGATGCCGTAATAAGCAGTTTCGTAGGAAGGTGTTGAAACGAAATCGCAGGTTTTTGGTTTTTCCCACACGGTTACCTCTTCGATGCTTTCACTGAGGCAACCTCCAGCGGGTTTCGCTCTTAATTGTACTTTATAAACGGTTGTTTGTGATGCGTTGTATATTATGTTTTTCTCTTTGCCGTCAAAGGTCTCACCGTTGCCATAATCCCAAAAGAAACTCATGCTGTCTGAGGGATTAAACGATGTATTATTTTCAAATACCACGGTGTCGCCAGAACAGGCTGATTTAGTTGTAAAAACAGGTATGATTTCTTTCAGGATAGTTACGGTTCGTTTTTGGCTCGAGGTACAACCATTCGCGAATGAAATGGATAATTCAATATTGAAAGTGCCTTCACCATTCCATGAG
>VMCP01000145.1 GCA_008081305.1 Bacteroidota bacterium
ATATACAAGGTTTTATCCTCGCTTTTTGAAATGTACTTCGGCTTGTTTGAAGAAAAGGTTCCTGGCTCTATGATACCCCCACGTATGTCAAGGGCTTCCTTATGAATTTCTTCCACTTTAATATCCGAGGATACAGGCTCAACAGTCGCAGTTTCTCTATCTGCGGGTATTTTCAATACTTGACCCACATTGATATTGTTGTCAATAAGGCCATTGGCTTTTCTGATGTCTGCAACCTTCACATTATACTTCCGAGATAAACGGTAAAGCGTTTCACCCTTGGCCACTTCATGGGTTTGATAATATTTCCTAGAGTTCACCTTAAGTTCTTTTCGAACCTTGAGCTTCATCCCTGGTTTAATTACACCGATACCTGGATTGAGTTGCCTCAACTCGCTCACCGTCATTCCGTATGTTTTGGAAATACGATACAAGGTTTCACCCTTGGTTACCATATGTTCAACTTGCAACTTTTTATTATCAGGCTGAGCTTGAGCCGATAAGCTCAAACAAATCATCAGGGCAAGGATTAAGACACGCATATTTCAAAAATAACCAAACTTAGATGCAAATAAAGGGTTTTAAATATTCATCCATTCTTTCGGCAATTCACTTACCCTTCCTTTATCGAGATAAATCCATTTATCCGACACATGTTTAGCCACTTGTAAATCATGTGTGATGAACAAATACACCAAACCATTTTCATGTTGGAGCTTTTCAAGTGTTTCTAGAACCTGTTGCTGTACAATGGGATCCAAAGCAGCTACGGCCTCATCTAAAATCAACATATCGGGTTCAGTGCACAGGGCTTTGGCGATGCACAAGCGCTGTCTTTGTCCCCCACTCATTTCGGTGGGTCGTTTGTTCCACAAGTGACCAGGAAAATCCACTCCTTCTAGCCATCTATGCATTTTACTTTCTCTTTCACTATTATTTAGTGAAGGAAATCGAACCCTTAAAATCTCATCCATCGCCTGAATAGCGGTATGACGACGATTCAAACTTGAAAATGGATCCTGAAAAACCATTTGAATACCGGTCGGAGGAACCTCGGAAATGGGTACCCCATTTATACTAATTGTACCCTCAGTAGGTCTTTCCAAAGCGACTAAAATTTTCGCTAAAGTAGATTTCCCAGAACCGGAAGTACCCACTATACCGAGTGTCTGACCTTTGGTTAAATTGATATTGATTCCTTGAAGAGCCCTGGTTTTATTAGGATAAACTTTACCGATATCTTTTACTTCAAGTTGAGGTTCTCCGTCTGGAATAAGGTCAACTTTGGGCAAAGGCAATGCCTTTAAAAGTTCAGCTACATAGGGGTGAGGTTCATGAATCACGTGTTGAACTGAACCGCTGTCGATGAGTTCCCCTTTCCTTAATACCGTGATGGTATCGGCATATTCCTGAACTACGTCTAACTCATGGGATACCCAAATAAGCGTAGAACCTAAATCCTTAACCAACTTAATAAGATCTTCTAATACTGTTTTTCTGGAGAAATAATCCAATGCAGTGGTTGGTTCATCTGCTAGAATAATGGGTGGATTGTGCAAGGTAGACATAGCTATCATCACTCGTTGGCGCTGGCCACCACTCAATTGATGTGGATAAGAACCCCACACGCGATCTGCGATATCTTTTAGCCCGACTTGACCTAAACGATGAAAGATCGCTTGCTTAGATTCTGCTTTCGTTGATTTTTGATGTACAAACCATGCCTCCTCTAGTTGAGAACCACATCTCATTTGCGGATTAAGTGCACTCAAGGGTTCCTGAAAGATCATCCCAATTTCTTTTCCTCTAATGCTCAGCCATTTGTCTTGGGAACAATTCAATGGATTGAATTCCATATCAGCAGCTTTTACTAAAATATCTCCCTTCGCTTTTAAACTAGCAGGTAACAAACCCATAATAGTTTTTAGAAGCAAGGATTTACCACTACCGCTTTCTCCGATAATTGAGTGTATTTTTCCAGCTTTAGCATTCCAGTGGGGTAAACGCAGTAACTCTGCATTTGAAGTTTGAATTACAAAATTGTCAATGGTTATCCCCATGAGTACTGCTAATGACTGCAATATAAAAAAAGCCGCTGTGAAAGCGGCTTTTCTTAATGTATAAACTAAATGTTTATTCTACTGATAATCGTATAGGAATCTCTCGCCATGAGTTAACGAATCTTCCTTTATTTTGACCTGGAATCCAACGTGGTGAACGTCTCAACACACGAATGGCCTCCTGCGTAAACTCAGGGCAACTTTTGGTTTCTTCGATTGCTGATACACGGGAGATTCTTCCACCTTGGTCTACCACAAAACGAAGCACCACTGATCCGTTAATCCCCTCGTCTTGACAACGCACAGGATATTGGAATTCTGTTGCTACATAATCACGGAACGCACCTTCTCCACCAGGGAAACCTGCCTTCACCGCTACATTCGCTACTGGACCGTCGTCCCCACCACCTGTTATAGGACCTGAATTCTCGCCACCTAAATCTGGGGCTGTGGGATCCGTAATTCCCTCAATATCCTTCACACCTGTATTGGTTACAATATCCGGTGGATTGATAGGGGCATCTTCCTCAGCATCGGGGTTAATTTTTGGAGCAACGTATGCCTGAGTTGCCACTGGTTCTGGCTCCTTTAGTTTTGGTGGCTCTTTTGGCTTTTCTTCCTCCTCCTCAATGGGTGAATCAATATCATCCAAATTGGTAACAATTTTTATCTTCTTACGCTCTTTTACCTCTGGTCCGCTCAACATTGAAACAATCTTAGGAGAGGAAGCCAAAAGGATAGCAAAACCACAAGCGAGTAGTGTTGCGTAAGTTTGGGATTTTCTAAAAAGCAGACGAATCTGGTATGCACCGTAATCCTTGAATCGATCTTTGAAGACCATATCCAAACGGGTTTGTGCTTCTGGAAGGTCCCATCTGTTCTGAAATTTCTCAAAAATATTCTCTTCCATACCTCTATTCGTTTTCTAGATTTTTAATAAGCTCTTCCTCCATAGGATCAAGCCCTTCGTCAACCACGAAATACTTAGCAACCTGAGTTATTAAGAATTCATCTACTACGTCAATGACATTCTCGTACGTCGCGTCTTTACTGTGCTTAACTAAGACTACCAATTTCGATGCGATTTGGGCTTCCTTAGCTTCGCGTTCCACACGGTTCTTCGTTGCCGTATCGTTTTCGTTTGCTTTACCCAACTCGATTTGGAGCTTCTTTAATTTATCAATTAAAGGTGCATTACGTTCAACTAAAATAGATCTCAGACCTTTTTTTGTATAGTCGGTACGGATCATTTCAGTCTCCTTATTTAAAGCACCATTGTAATAATATATTTGGTCGTTTTCGGTGAGCAAGATGGTTAAACCGTTCTTTACCTCTGGTGGTTTAACGTTAGGGTTATCCTTCTCCAATTTCTCAGGAAAGATCATCCTCAAAACCTTTGGTTTAGAGAATGTAGAGGTAAGTACGAAAAACGTTAGAAGCAAAAAAGCAAGATCCACCAGTGGAGTCATATCCACCTGGGTACTTTGTTTTTTCGCCCGTTTTTTACCATTACCTTGGCCGCCTGACTCTTGTATTTGTGCCATATCTTTCTACTTTTATTCTGGGGCGCTTTCTAGTCCCGTTATCATTTGGAATTCTTTTACCTTGGCTTCACGCAACACATTTATAATGTCCTGGATTCGGTCGTATTTAGCATCACTCGCAGCTTTTATTGCGAATTGAATGTAATTTGATTTATCAAACTCCATATTGCGCAAGCGAGCTTCCTCTTCACGACGTTTATAATCGTTGTGAGCCTCAATTTTGGTAAAGTATGCCCAGTAATACAACTCGCAGTTTTTAATCTTTGCTGCAGCGGTATCGTAGGGAACACCTCTCATTTCGTATGACGTTCTCTCTGTTGATTCGAGTTCCATAAACTGTGGAATTTCTGCGACGCGCAATCCAACAGGACCAACCCCACCAAATTGCTTAATGTCTTCCGCAGTCATACCAGGACTTTTGAATTCCTTCATCATCTGCTTCAAAACGGTTGTTTTTACCACAGGATTGGTGATTTCTACAAAAGCTCGGCCCTCTTTATCAATCATGATCAAGAACACCTGTTTAGGAATTTGAACTTCCGTTGTTGAAGACGGAGGATCTAAAATCACCGGTTCAGGAGCTCTAAAACTTGAAGTCAACATAAAGAACGTTACCAATAGAAACGCCAAATCCACCATTGGAGTCATATCCAATGCAGGAGTCGAGCGTGGCATTTTAACTTTTGGCATAGTTCTTTTTCGTTTATATACGTTTAACGTTTAAAAGGTAAACGAATTTTATTCGTGAGTTGCTTGGAAGTTAGAAATGATAGAGTATCCTGCCTCATCCATTGAGTGAGTCATACCATCAATTCTGTTAGAGAAATAGTTGTAAGCAATGATTGCCAATGCAGATGCGATGATACCAAAGGCCGTATTAATCAAAGCCTCAGAAATACCCGTTGCAAGAGCCGCCGTATCAGGAGCACCAGCGTTCGCTAAAGCCGCGAAAGCCTTGATCATTCCGAATACCGTACCAATCAATCCTACCAATGTACCAATAGATGCACAAGTGGAAATCACCACGAGGTTACGTGACAGCATAGGTAATTCAAGACTAGTAGCCTCTTCTAATTCCTTTTCAATTGCCACTTTCTTCTCATCGCGGGATAACTTATCGTTTGACTTCACAGAGATATAGCGGGTTAATCCACTTTTTACCACTGCAGCTAAAGAACCTTGTTGCTTATCGCAAGCAGCAATAGCGCCATCTAAATTATCCTTAGCAAGTAAACTTCTCATGTTTTGTACAAATTGATTTCCATCACCTTTTCCGGAAGCTGATTTTAACGTAATTAAACGCTCTATACTCACAATGATTACTGTGATATTTACCGCAAATAAAAGAGGCACAATAACACCACCACGGTGAATGATACCCAACATATTCTTTGGATGTCCTTTTTCAACGATGTCTTCTGGTCTCAAACCAGCACCCTCAAAGTTTGAAGGGTCTCCCATGATGAAGGTGTAAATTACGATACCTGTCAGTAGTGCAACGATGATAGATGCACCTGCGAAGTAAGATAAAAACAAATTTTTACCTGAATTCTTGCTCTGTTTTTGGTTACTCATTTTATCAGTAGTTTTTAAATGCTGCAATATTAAAGGTGAGCCGCTGATTAAACAAGCCCTATGCCTCTATAGTAAAAGGAATAGTCATTTGAAAATATTCAACAAAACCTAAAAAAGGTCATTTAAAAACCATGAACAGAGGCTACAAGCAGCCGCGAATACAATGATTTCAGAAACAGCAAGGTGTAAAGCGCTAATATTGCGATTCGTGGTCTAATTCTTATCGAATAATTCTTAACAATGATTTAACATTGGGTTAAGACGCATCAAATTACTTTTTCTTGATATCCAGAGCAGTTGCCTTGGTCACTATTTGCTTTTCGATTAACGGTCTCTTTTCCCTCAAGATTAAGGTTTTTTTGGTACCAATCACCGCACTAATTTCTTTTGAGTATTTTGCAAACAAATCCAACTCCGTTTGTTGGAGTGATATCACATCGTTCAGGAATTTAGTTGCTTTTTTCTCTGAATATGAATTTATATCGATAGGGAACCACGTCTTCCTGAATCGCTTTTTACTTTTGCTCAATTTGAGCTGGTATTCCTTGTAAAGGGGCCAAAACTTCGACCACTCCTCTTCATTCAACCTAAGCTCTTTCTTATAAAGGTCCTTTTGGAAATCATTTAACTCATCATATTTGGCTTTTTCTTTTTGGGATACACGTGTTTGTGCATGGACTGTTGAGCCTAAAAATAGAGTCAGAACAAAAAGAAAAGCCAACTTCCTCATAGTCTAATTGGATCAAATAAATGGTCTTCCAACTCCAGAACAATAAATCCTTTTTTTTCTAATTCAACCATGGATATTTTAGATGGTTCTTCTGAAGCTACAAAATCTAAGTACCCTATCTTATTTTCAGTGTTGTTGGAAAGCAAAGCATTTAAAACTTCATGCTCCTCTGTTAATTCATAAAATTCAAGTTGCTCCGGCTGAGGGGTATTGACTACTTTTTTAATATTTTCCTTTTCCTCTGCTAATCGCGTTTGGTTTGAAACGTTTTGCACTACATCTTCAACTGAAGCCGGTTTTTGAATATTATTCCAAACCCAATATGCACCAAAAACAGCAACGGCAGTTGCTACTAGTCCTAATATACTCGCCCAGGGAAATTGAAATGAGGTTTGCTGCTCTATCTTGTTCTCCTCTTTCGCTGGTCGCTCGTGTTGAGTATCTACCTTACTATTGACCTTTGGCTCTTCATCCTCGGCTACCTCTGACTCAACCACTACTGGTGTGATTTCAGTTTTTGTCGTTTCGTCTTTAACCTCTGGAATGACCGGTGATGGGATATCAAGTTCTCCCGTTAAGTCGGTTGAGGTGATCTCGCTGCTCTCCACCTCGGTTGCATCCTTTTGTGTTGTTTTTAGTTGCTTAACCTCGTAATTCAGTTTATCCTCTACAACATTGTCTTGAACCGTTGTTTGATAATCTGTGCTTTCTGTTTTTAAAGATACCGGTTCATTTACCTGATCGGTATTCTTTTCTTTACGGACAGGAGCTTCTAAACTGCGGTTAGAAACGCCAAACTCTACGCTTAACTGAACAGGTGAAACCCTATTTTCAATAACCGGTATTTCTTTTCTTGGAAATATTTCTTGAGGATTTAAACCTGCTGCCGATTGTATGCGGAAGGCAAGATCATTCATCTTGTCTTTTTCAGCTTGATATGGCGAATCCAATTTCTTAGAATTTAATGTCGTCATAAGAAATTACATTACACCTAGATATATGTTTAACTTCTTTTTTGCATGCTCAACCGTAGATTCCAGCGTGCGAGAA
>VMCP01000061.1 GCA_008081305.1 Bacteroidota bacterium
TAACCAGAAGCTCGATTAGATATCATTGACCGATTAGAAGAATTAAAAATAGTTCCAACTTCCATGATCGATGTGAGCGATGGCGTGGCATCTGAGATCCATCATTTAGGAAAATCTAGTGATGTCGGTTTTGATATTTATGAAGACAAATTGCCCATCGACCCTCAAACTATGGATACGGCCTTGTCTTTTGAACTAAATCCGAGCATTGCGGCTTTGAATGGCGGTGAGGATTACGAATTATTGTTCACCGTCAGCCAAGATGATTACGACAAAATGAAAAGCGATATTGATTTCACCATCATTGGTCATGCCACAGATACCAAAGGGGTTTATACCCTACATACCAAGGCAGGAAATTCCTTCGGAATTAAAGCGCAAGGATGGGATCACTTAAACGAAACGAAATAATAGAATGAGTTATAGAACGAATAATTGTGGTGAGTTAAGAACTTTAGATATTGGAAAATCGGTCGTGCTTTCCGGTTGGGTGAGTAAGGTGCGCCTGATGGGTTCCATGGCATTTGTTGATATTCGAGACCGATACGGTATTACTCAGTTAGCGTTTAACGAAGAGGAAAACCCAGATGCATTAAAACATGCAGAAAGTTTAGGTAGAGAATTTGTCATTAAGGCAAGTGGTTTGGTGCGTGAACGCAGTAGCAAGAATAAACAAATTGCCACAGGAGATATTGAGGTATTGGTGGAGGGACTAGAGATTTTAAATGAATCAAAAACGCCTCCATTTACCATAGAAAATGAAACCGATGGCGGCGATGAGATTCGCATGCAATATCGCTATTTGGATATTCGTAGAAACCCAGTGAAGGAAAATTTAATCCTTCGTCACAATTTAGCCCAAGAGATTCGTAACTATCTTTCAAATGCGTCTTTTCTCGAGGTAGAAACACCAGTGCTCATTAAAAGTACGCCTGAAGGTGCGAGAGATTTCGTAGTACCCAGCCGATTGAATCCAGGTCAGTGGTATGCATTGCCTCAAAGTCCGCAAACATTCAAACAATTGTTGATGGTGGCAGGGTTAGATCGTTACTTTCAAATTGTGAAGTGCTTCAGAGATGAAGACTTACGTGCAGATAGACAGCCGGAATTTACTCAGATCGACTGTGAAATGAGTTTTGTGAATAGGGAAGATATCCTTCAAAATTTTGAAGGTATGATGAAACATCTCTTCTCTAAAGTTAAGCATGTTGAGTTAGAGGACTTTCCTCGAATGACATATGACGATGCCATGCGCTTGTATGGAAGCGACAAGCCAGATATCCGATTCGGAATGCCATTTGTTGAACTCAAATCAGAAAGTATTGATTTAGTTGGAGGTAAGGATTTTAAGGTTTTTGATTCCGCGGAATCCGTGATAAGTATTTGTGCCAAAGGAGCGGCGACGTTCACTAGAAAGCAATTGGATGCGTTAACCGATTTTGTGAAAAGACCGCAAGTTGGAGCTACTGGAATAATCTATATGCGAAAAGGGGAGGATGGAATGTTAAAATCATCCGTAGATAAGTTTTATGACCAAGAGGCGCTTACCAAATGGAGCGATGAGGCCCAAATGGAAAACGGAGATTTATTGCTCATCATGGCTGGAGATCAGTCCAAAGTGCGCAAGCAACTAAATGAGCTGAGACTGCATATGGGAGATTTGTTAGGATTGAGAAATCCAAATGAATTCAAGCCTCTTTGGGTTGTTGACTTTCCTCTACTCGAATGGGATGAAGACACAAACAGATTTCACGCGATGCACCATCCATTCACAAGTCCGTTAGAAAGTGATTTGAAAGATATGGAAGTAAATCCAGGCTTGGTGAGGGCCGATGCTTATGATTTAGTGATTAATGGGGTAGAAATAGGTGGTGGATCTATCCGTATTTTTGATAAACAAATTCAATCTCAAATGTTTAAACTACTTGGATTCACTGCTGAAGAGGCTGAAGCTCAATTTGGGTTCTTGATGAGTGCATTCCAATACGGTGCACCTCCGCATGGAGGAATAGCATTGGGATTTGACCGCTTGTGTAGTTTGTTTGGTGGTAGCGATAGTATTCGAGATTTTATCGCCTTCCCAAAAAACAATGCAGGTAGAGATATTATGATTGATGCTCCTTCTGCCTTGAGCAAAGAGCAAATGAATGATTTAGAATTGGGTTAATAACCCATAAATACCGCTACTATTCGAGGTAACAATATGTAAAATCCAACGATAATGGCAACGGTTGATGCAACTAAGGTAGCAGCAGCAGCCATATCTTTTGCCCTGCCTATTCCTTTTGCTTTATCGGGATGCAATGTGTCTAAGGCCTCCTCTAGTGCAGAGTTGAGCGCCTCAGAAACAAAAATACTACCCATAGCCAACCATAATACAGCCCATTCAAAACGTGTTAAGTGTTGACCATAATGATCAAGCCCGAATCCCACGATAAGCGTGACCACCATACATCCCACGATGATTTGGAAATTTCGCTCGGTCTTTAACAAATGAATAAGACCGTTTAAGGCGTACAAAAAGGAATGATAAAAACGTTTCATGAACAAAAAAGCCCCATATCGGGGCTTTTATTAGAAAGTATTGATTTTGATTCTTTTTTCGATTTCCTCCACGTCTTGTCTGAACTTCTTATCTGTTTCGATTAAGTCGTTTACAGTTTGGCAAGCGTGAATTACTGTACTATGGTCTCGACCTCCAAAGAAAATACCAATGTTTTTCAAAGATGCTTTGGTGAGGTCTTTAGTGAAATACATGGCTATCTGACGTGCTTGTACAATTTCACGTTTACGGGTTTTAGATTTAACCGCTTCCACTGGGATATTATAGAAATCACAAACTAATTTCTGTATGTAATCAATGCTGATTTCACGTGTAGAGTTCTTCACGAAGTTCTTCACGATTTGTTTCGCAAGATTTAAATCTAAATGTTTACGAGTTAATGAACCCTGAGCTAATAATGAAATGAGTGCGCCCTCAAGCTCTCTGATATTGGTGTCAATATTGTGAGCCAAATATTCTACGACATCCTTGTGAAGTGTGATTCCATCTTGGTACATCTTATTCTCGAGGATGGCAACGCGCGTATCGAAATCTGGTGTTCCTAAATCAGCAGAAAGTCCCCATTTGAAACGGCTTAACAAACGCTCGTCCATGTTCTTTAAATCCTTAGGTGGACGATCACAGGTTAAGATGATTTGCTTTCCGTTCTGGTGTAAATGATTGAAAATCTGGAAGAACACCTCTTGTGTGCGTTCCTTTTTTGCAAAGAATTGTACATCATCAACGATAAGTACATCCAAATACTGATAAAAATTCACGAACTGGTTATTATTCCCTTGACGTGCGGAATCAATAAATTGGGTGATGAACTTCTCAGCACTTACAAACACCACTACTTTTTGCTTGTGTTGTTGCTTGATTAAGTTTCCAATGGCGTGTGCGAGGTGCGTTTTACCTAGGCCACAACCACCAAATATCATCAATGGGTTAAATGCAGTTCCTCCTGGCTTTTGCGCTATGGCTAAACCAGCGCTTCGTGCAAGTTTGTTGCATTCACCTTCAACGAAATTGTCAAATGAATAGCGAGGGTTTAATTGGCTGTCGATATTCATCCTTTTTAAACCCGGTATGATAAACGGATTTTTAATGGGTGTTTCCAAGTTGATGGGCATGCCCAATTCGTTGTTAACAGGTTTGGATGAATTTCCAGTTGGAAGGTTAATGGTAAATGGTTGGTTATCGGAATTCTGATTTTCTACAATGATGGAGTACTCCAATTTAGCATTGGCACCAATTACCTTTTTCAATGACTTCTGAAGGATCTGAACGAAATGTTCTTCCAACCATTCGTAAAAGAATTGACTTGGAACTTGAATCGTTAGTACTTTATTGGAAAGTTTGACCGGTTTGATAGGTTCAAACCAGGTTTTAAAACTCTGGGGGTTGACATTATCCCTAATGATGTCGAGGCATTCTTGCCAGGCGGTTTCATGAGCTTTTCTTTCCATGTATGTATATATTCCTTGTCTGTGTTAAATGTGTGTGTAAAAGTTCATTTAAGTGATTGACCATCAACGTGGATGGAAATTCACATAACGAGGTGTAAAGAAAGTGAGAAAATTCTCATTTTTCCAATTTATTTCACTTGATTTTTTAAAAAAAATCATTAGGAAATTTGATACTCTCCGAACACATTTCGAAGGGTATCTGCAACTTCTCCAAGCGTAGCATAGGATTCCACCGATTTTAGAATATGCGGCATCAAATTTTCATCCGTTGAGCAGGCGAGGGAAAGATTGTGTAAAGCTTCATCAACCTCTTTTTGGTTTCTTTGCGATTTGAGCTTTGCGATTTTATCGCTTTGGGTTTTTCGTATGCTATCATCAATATGAAAGGCAGGAACGTCCCCTTCTTCTTCGACTTGGAATTCATTCATTCCCACAATGATTTGTTCCTTGTTTTCTATATTCTTTTGATATTCATACGCACTACGAGCGATTTCTTCTTGCATCCAACCATTTTCTACTGCTGATATGGAGCCGCCCATTTTATCAATCTCTTTCATCAAATCAACCGCACGCGTTTTCAGTTCTTCTGTTAAGGATTCAATATAATAGGACCCTCCTAAGGGGTCAACGGTAGATGCCGCTCCACTTTCGTGTCCTATGATTTGTTGGGTACGTAATGCAATTCTAGCCGCTTCTTCGGTGGGCAAACTCAATGCCTCGTCATATCCGTTGGTGTGCAAGCTTTGGGTTCCACCCAAAACGGCGGCCAATGCTTGTATGGTCACGCGGGTAATATTATTTTGAGGTTGTTGAGCTGTTAGTGTAGAGCCACCCGTTTGCGTGTGAAAACGTAACATCATGGCTTTTGGATCCGTTGCACCTAAATCCTTCATGATTTCAGCCCAGAGTGCACGAGCCGCTCTAAACTTTGCAATTTCTTCAAAGAAATCATTGTGTGCATTAAAGAAGAAAGAAAGTCTTTTACCAAAAACATTAATATCAAGACCTTTCTCAATGGCCTTTTCTACGTAAGACTTACCGTTGGCGAGGGTAAACGCCAATTCTTGAACGGCTGTACTTCCTGCCTCACGAATATGATAACCACTAATACTAATGGTATTCCACTTTGGGAGCTCCTTACTACACCATTCGAAAATATCTGTGATAATCCGCATGCTTGGGCGAACGGGATATATGTAGGTACCTCGTGCAGCATACTCCTTTAGTATATCGTTTTGGATCGTGCCTCCAATTTTACTTAAATCGGCACCTTGCTTTTTTGCTAAGGCCACGTACATCGCTAGCAGGGTACTAGCCGTAGCATTAATGGTCATGCTCGTGGTGATGTCCTCCAACTTGATTCCCTCAAAAAGGGTTTCCATGTCGGCAAGAGAATCAATGGCAACCCCTACTTTTCCAACCTCGCCCTCACTCATGGCATGATCACTGTCGTAACCGATTTGAGTGGGTAGGTCGAAGGCCACAGATAAACCTGTGGTACCTTGGTTGAGTAAGTAGTGATAACGTTTGTTGCTCTCTTCCGCAGTGCTGAATCCCGCATATTGTCGCATGGTCCATAACCGACCACGGTACATGTTTTTTCGTATTCCGCGTGTAAATGGAAATTCGCCAGGAAGTGAGGCGTTTGCTTTTGCTTCGGTGTAAACCTCTTTGATTTCTATGTCGCTCTGATTTTTAACCATTCTCTATTTGTTAACCGATGTATTAATTGAACAATAATTCCATTTCACCACGAATCATTTGTAGGCCTTTTTCATGTGGAATATCTCCCGACTCTTTTAAATGACTGATAAGAGCTCCAAAGTAATCGGCCTTTGTAGCTTTTTCAGGAAGACTGTGATAAACTTTTTTCAAAACTAACAAGGTTTGTTCTTTCACAATTTTAATGGTCCCCCAAGTTTGTTCGCTCACGTATACCTGTTGCGATACATTATAATTGAATTCCTCGTTGATAGAATGAGTCATCATCTTCAAAATATCCGAGGGTGTTCCAGCAGAATTTGAAAACTTATGAATAAGGTTGGGTACACTATTTCGTTCAAGTAGTAAGGCCAATCTTTCGTATGCTCCTAACTTGAGCTTGGCAAAGTCTTTATTGTTTTGACGAATGATTTCCGTTCTCAGCGTTTGATGTAAGGTTTTTGACATGTTGTTCATGACCATGTAGGCGGCAATTAAAACCAAAATCCCTGGAACCAAGGACATCACTAATTGTAGGATAAATTCTGTACTCATTTGATTTTCGACAAAGATAAGGCCTTTGACGCACAACAAGATTGATAGAAAAGTCAGGCATTCGAGGAAAATCTTAAATTTGTACTATGAGTGAAGTTGTAAATTCTCCTGAAACAAAAACGGAAGCCCTTCCTGTTACTTTTACAGAGACAGCAAAAGAAGAGTTACATCGTTTGCATGCAAATCTAGAATTAAAGGAAGAGTCTGTTTTAAGAATTGGCGTTAAAGGCGGCGGTTGTTCGGGAATGAGTTACCTTCTTGCTTTTGATAAAATGGAAGAAGGGGATAAGCTTTATGACTTAGAGGGAATTCCTGTAGTGATGAAGAAAGCCCATGTTATGTACGTTTTGGGTATGGAAGTAGACTGGGAACATGGTCTTTCCAACAGAGGTTTTTCCTTTAATAATCCGAACGCAACCGAAACCTGTGGCTGTGGTCAATCGTTTTCTGCTTAAACTAGCCTTTTGTTAATCTTTATTGAGAATGTTCGGCAAGGGTTGGCAGCTCTGAGAGCTCACCGGCTAAGGGCATTCATTACGGCTTCTATTGTAGCCATCGGTATAACTGCCTTGGTGGGCATACTTACGTCTATAGATGCCATGAGCGAATCCATTACGAGCACAATGACCCGTTTTGGTGCGAGAAGTTTTAACATCAACAATATAAAGTCGGTAGAAAGACGGGGTAGACGC
>VMCP01000191.1 GCA_008081305.1 Bacteroidota bacterium
TAACTGTCAAAGGAAAAGGTGGTCATGGCGCCATCCCAAACCTTGCGGTTGACAGTGTTTTAATGGCTTCCCAAATAGTGGTTGCACTCCAACAGATTGTATCAAGGAATCAAAATCCTGCCTTACACAGTGTATTATCCTTTGGTAAAATTGAGGGTCTTGGAGCTACCAACGTACTGCCTAATGAAGTTAGACTTGAGGGTACCTTTAGAACGGTTAATGAAGAATGGAGAGATGAAGCACATCGTCGTATTACCCAGTTGGCCAAAGGTATTGCCGAAGGAATGGGTGGAAGCGTTGAAGTAGATATTCGAAAGGGTTACCCATTTCTTAAAAATGATGAGACACTAACGCAGGAATGCATAGAGTCAGCAACAGACCTCTTAGGTGATGAGCACATTGAAGAATTAGATTTATGGATGGCCGCTGAGGATTTCTCTTATTATTCACAGGTCGTTCCTTCTTGCTTTTATAGATTGGGAACAAGAAATAAGGAGAAAGGCACCGGAGTTAGTGTACACAATTCCGCATTTGATATTGATGAAGATGCCCTAGTTAATGGCGCGGGTGTATTTGCCTATTTAGCTTATCGTTGGCTTTCAAACTAAGGTTTAGGCTCCTTAGGCGCCTATGGTTGAACAAAGAGTATCAATAGCAGAATCCCAAATTGAAGCAGCCATCTCCGCTTCTTCTTCTTCTACGAATTCTGTGATGATCAATTCAACATCACCCGTGATATCGTCTTGAACTATTTTAAATTCTAAATAGTCACCAGCTTGGTCGATTAACTCAAACCGAGTCAATTTATTGGTGGTTGATTTAATCATTTTCGCTCGATAAGCAGTTCCATCGTCCCAAGCGAAACGATACTCACCTCCACCCATTATATCGACATGGTCAGCAAACCAAATTTGTAAACCGGAAGGGGTTGAAATATATTGATATAAAATTTGAGGGGAAGAGCGCAGGGCGTACTCCAACTCAAGTTTCATCTTTTTATTATCTTTCTTAGACATGGTGGTGTAATGATTTAAAGTAGATTATTTTCTTGGCTAACTGCAATGAAATCAAAAACCTTGAGATTTACAAATATATTCGAGTGAAGAACCTCTTATCTTTGCTAATGATGCCACAAAAAATCACCCAATATATCATTTACGGAGTGGTGATATCCGTTGGTCTAATTTCAGTGGCTTTAGGCTTAGATGATATCACATTGGGGATACACTCAAGGAATTCAACTTCTACAGACGTTTTTTTCGCTTTCTTCACTCATTGGGGGGAATGGCCTATTATTTCAATCGCAATTTTAACCGCTCTTTGGAAATATGGCTGGAAGAATGGGTTGTTTTGGGGAATTGCGTTTGCTGCAGAAGGTCTCATCATAACCGGATTGAAATTATTGTTCAATAAGCCAAGACCAGTTGAACGTTTAACTGATTTTATAAGACAAATTGATGGAGTTGAACTTGCGCATTGGAAATCATTCCCAAGCGGTCACACAGCCGCTGTGTTTTTTGGAACTCTAATGCTGATAAAGTTCAATCGTGAATCAAGAATTAATTACCCTGTAATAGGATTCATCTTGTTAATTGCTGCTTTCTTGGTGGGATATAGTCGAATTTATTTAGGCCAACATCACATCGAAGACGTAGTCGTGGGATCATTGCTCGGTCTATGGTTATTTCAGTTATCAGAAATAATTTTGAATCAAAGGACATCCGCAAAAAATGAAAAAACTTAACGTTCATATCGTCTTTAGTTTAATCACCTTAGGTCTTCTCATGTTTGGCCTTAATATGATTCCTTTATTTGATTGGGATGAATTGAATTTTGCTGAATCTGCTCGGGAGATGAACGTGACGAAAAACTATTTGTACGTTCAAATGGGTTTTGAGCCATTTTGGGAAAAACCTCCATTATTTATGTGGTTACAAGCGCTTTCAGAACGCCTTTTTGGAGCGCATGTTTGGGCGTATAAACTACCGAATGTTTTAGCGGGTGTGGCCGCTGTAAACCTTGTTTATCACATCGGAGATAACATGGGTAAACGAATGCTGGGTAGCTTTTGGGCTTTAGCTACCCTCCTATCCTTTGGACCATACCTTTATTGGAAGTCCGGAATCATAGACCCTGTATTTAATTTATTCATTGTTGCCGCTATTTATCAATGGTATAAGATTACACAAGCTTCTTTAAAAAACGAAAGAGCTCATACTTACTATTTGATGGTAGGTGTTTACCTTGGGTTGGCCTTTTTAACAAAAGGTCCTGTGGCTATTTTAATCACGGGCTTGGTTGTTGTCGTGGTGACGGCCATTCGCTCCAAATGGCACGAGGTGTTTAATATCAAATTGCTGTTGAGTGTATTTGGCTTGCTCGCGGTTTTGGCATTGTGGGTATTGCCACTTTTGAATTCGAATGGTGCTCAGTTTTTACAAGAATTCATTGATTACCAGATCGTTCTGTTTAAAGGGCAAATTGAAAGGCATAATCAACCATGGTTTTACCATATCGTTGTGCTCTTTTTTGTGGCTTTTCCCTCCTCCATTCTCGCACTTCCACACCTCTTTCGAAATCAAATTCTTGATCGCAATACAGACATTTGGAGTTTGTTCATGCGTGCTTTGTTTTGGTCCGTATTGATTGTATTCTCTATAACCACAACTAAAATCATCCATTATAGCAGCTTGTGCTGGTGGTCGTTAACCTATTTTGGAGCTTATCAAGTTTATTTGGTCTATACCAATCGGTGGCATTTACCTAAATGGTTGTTAATCCCCTTGTTCGTTTCATTTTTAGGTTTAGCACTTGGTTTATGGGGTATCCCTTTATTGTTTAATATGAGACCAACGCCTGTATGGTTAGAGTCTAGATTAGATCTTTTTTCTAAGGGGATTTTATCAGCTCACACCTCATGGGAATGGTGGGTTCTCATTCCCGCTGCGCTCTTTACTGTTTGGATGCTATTATGGTTTTTTCACCAACTTATGGGTAGAAAAAGCAATGCAGTTATTCTATATATAATTTCGGGGGTTACTGCGGTTTTGGCCAGCACGTTGCTAATCCCAAGGGTAGCCGATACACTACAAGGCCCCGTTACCAATTTGATTCAGAATGAAACAAAAAAAGGAGTATTTCTTGAGGCTTGGTACTATAAAACCTACGCCCTTTACTTCCATGGGAAATTTCAACCCGATGATTTTAAAAACCTGAATCCAGAACTCCCGGTAAAAGAAGACGAGCCTTATCCTCAGCAGACAGCAAGGCGCTCACACGCCATGAACCCTGACAATAAAGAACTGATCAAAGTGATTACCAAGGTTCAGTTTGTCCCAGATCATTCGTTCGCTGAAAAATTTGAAATAGATACCACGGTTGGTGGTTATCGTCTTTGGAAAAGACGTTAATATTAAAATCTCGTTGAATAGATTGTATTTTTGTGGTTGCTATGAATTTAATGGAACTACAGATTATCACGTCAAATTGGGAATATGGAGCAGGGAAAAAAGGCACATCTGAAGGACCTCAAGCACTGCTAGAATCACTAAGAAGTAAGGGAGCTAAAAAGCTATTACAACTTCCTCGCATTGACGTAGAACAAACTGTTGAATACGAAGATGTAGAAACCATACAATACCCCAAGCTGAAACGGGCCAAGCCTTTGATTGAACACCAAGAACGATTCGCTAACGCAATAGATTCAAGCAGAGGTAATTTACCATTTCAATTGTTATTGACGGGTGACCATAGCAATGCAATAGGTGGTTTAGCCGGATTCTGCAGAAAGGGTGACAGCAATAAAAAGGGAATCATATGGATTGATGCCCATCTAGACTTGCACTCTCCATACACCACCCCTAGCGGTAATATTCATGGAATGTCCGTCAATACAGCCCTTGATATTGATAACAAAAAGAGCCAAGTCCGTGAAGTTGACCCTGATTGTCAGGAATTGTGGAATATCATTAAATCATTAAAGAAAAACCATAGTATTCCACCAAGGAATATTGTCTTCTTAGGGATACGCAGCTTTGAAGAACCTGAGTTGAAATTGGTTCAAAACGAAGAAATTAAAGTCATCTACGCCGAAGAGATCCATCAAAAAGGAATCGAATGGGCACTGCAAGAGTGTACGGATTATTTAAAGGAAGTTACCGATGAATGGTACGTGAGCTTTGATGTTGATTCTATGGACCCAACGGTTTCAAAAGGCACAGGAACTCCCGTAAAAGGAGGGCTATCGAAAAAACAAGCCTTCACGAGTTTGGATTACTTTACTCAACATGATAAAACCCGGGTTTTGGAAATAACAGAAATCAATCCTTCATTAGACACGGAAAAGCCAATGGCTAATGAAGTTGCTGACTTATTGATTGATCTGTTTGAGTAACCACGATAAGGTATCTACATTATCGGCATAGTCGCGAAGAGTTGGTTTTTGGGCCTCACCATAAGAAAGTACATGGATACCTTCTACCTCCGACAGCACACATTGGATTTCCTCATTTTTAGATTCCAACCAACTATTCACTTCGCTGATATCTTTGTAGTAACTAAAATTCACTAGCCCAACAGGGGCATGCAAACTATCGCGTTCCTTGAATAATACAAACCCTGAATCAATGTGTGGATCAAGGTTCATTAATAATAAGGCTTTATGATAATTGTAGTTATTGGCGTATTTATGATGATTTACCAGATCTTGATATGTATCATGCCAAGTTTCAAATAACTGTGCAAACTCGAACCCTTCAGGAACCCAAAGTTGGGTTACATTGCGGCAGCCCATTCCAAAATAACGGAAAATATCTTCACCCAATCTAGTGATTTGTACAGTTTCTAATTGCTTAGATAAAACAGCCACACTGCTTCTGCTCTTTCTAAGAATTCTTGGTTTGTCTCTGAAATAATATTCAAAATAACGATGCGTATTATTGCTACCTGTGGCAATGATCACATTCGAATCATTCAGCTTCTCGACGTATGTAATGGGTAGTGACTCGCCAATTAATTCCTCAGCTTGTGTTATCCAAAACTTAGGTAATACAGTATCTTCACTGGATAATTTCAAATGGATACGATACCCACTGACCAACGCACACAATACATCATGCATGACCACAAATGGAATATTGCCAGCACCAATGATGCCAATGGTCTTTTGGTGAGATGGGACTTCACTTATGGTGTATTCTGATAGCCATTGATTGATTTCATCGTCAGTCAACGCATGCTCCCATTCTTCCAAACTTTGTGCGATGGAAGTTTCCGTGAACCATGGATTCTCCAATTCTGCTTTCCTAATGATTTGTTCACCACCAGTAGATTGAAAATTCTTTATCGCTTTTCGAAATGAAGTTAAGATATGGGAAGCGTCCATCATGCGACAAAGGTACTATAATGTTTTACCATGTTAACTGTGAGGATGATGTTGTATTTTCGCAAACAGTATGAAAAAGTCGTTGCTTTTGTTTTTAGTGGGAATGTTTGGATTTATTCAATCTTACGCTCAGAGTAGTCGTTGGATGATTGGAGGTTCAGCAGGAGTTACATTATCTAAAACCTCCAATAACGATACATTAGCAAATAACTTCTCCACCCGCAATCGATTGGGCGGTTTCGGAAATATCCATTTAAACTATGACTTAAGTCCAACGTCGTCTTTGAACTTAAGTGTTGGATACTTGAACGCCGGCTACAAAATCAATAACGATACCATGGCCTTCAACACCAGCATTAATAAAGGGATATCGTATTTGAGTACAGGGCTTGGTTTAACCTTTCGACAAGGATTCGGGTCTTCTAATTTTATTTCAGAACGATTTGGAATGCTTGTCAACACCCAATTAAGTTCAAGCAGTACCGATACATTTAACAACCAAGAGAACGCCACACGATTTCGCATTGTTCAGGAGCAAAATGTTGCAATCTATCCTCTTTTCTATTTAGGTGTTGCTTTTGGGGGAGATACCGAAGGAGGAAATCGTTATGAATTCAGTGTTACTTACCAGCAAAGCTTTTCGACATCCCAAAACTTAAATGTAGAGTACGGAGAATTTCTAGGTAAACGTTTTCCATTAAACTACCGCAGTGGAAATCTACAAGTTGGATTTACCTACTATTTTAATTTTGATAACTTCCAAAAAAGCGAGGAGTACTTTTACGACTAAACTGGAATCTTATCCAAGTCCGACATCTAAGGACATCATCAGAATAAAGCCAAACATGAGGCCAAGCGTTGCTTTATCTGTATGGCCATCTCTTTGGGATTCTGGAATAACTTCTTCCACAACAATATAAATCATGGCTCCGGCCGCAAAGGCCAGCGCATAGGGTAATAAACTTTGCATGGTCATAACCAAAATAACTCCGGCTACAGCAGCAACGGGCTCAACCATTCCGCTTAACTGACCCCATAGAAATGATTTCATCCTCGATAAACCGTACCGACGTAGTGGTAAAGAAACTGCCATGCCTTCTGGGAAGTCTTGAATACCGATACCAATGGCCAATGCAATGGCTCCTGCTAAATCTGCACCTGGTAGCCCTTCCGCCACAGCTCCAAATGCGACGCCCACAGCAAGTCCTTCTGGTATATTGTGTAAGGTAATCGCAAGTACCAATAAAACGGTTCTATTCCAATTGGTTTTTACCCCTTCGGATTTCTCTAAGGGCGCATTTAAATGCAAGTGCGGTAAAATTTGGTCTAAACCGAAGAGAAAAAAAGCGCCGAATAAAAAACCAATACTCACAGGTACCCATGCCATGGATGCACCCCAGGTGGCCTCTGCCATCTCCACTGCCGGGTTTAGCAAACTCCAAAAACTAGCTGCAAGCATCACGCCCGCAGTGAACCCAAGCATGGTATCCATAAAACCTCTGTTTACGTCCTTGATGAAAAAGACCAAAGAG
>VMCP01000048.1 GCA_008081305.1 Bacteroidota bacterium
TTAAACCATAATCGCGCCGGTATCACCTTGGTATTATTGACATACATGATGTCCTGTTTGGTAAGGAATCCGACCAATTCATTAAAAGTTGAATGTATAATTTCACCCGAATTGTATACCAACAACTTAGCATTATCTCTCGGGCTTATGGGATATTTGGCAATTTGATCTTCGGTTAAAGAATAGTCGTAATCAGAAATAGAAATCCTCGGCACCCCCATCTAACAAATATTATTCAAGGTCTTCTAGCATTTTTCGTAATGCTACCGAACGATGTGAAAGTTTATTCTTAACGCCCTCCCCAAGTTCAGCAAATGTTTGATCGTATCCTTGTGGAATAAAGAGAGGGTCATAGCCAAAACCGTGAACGCCTTTCATTTCTCGGGAAATTTCACCGAACACTCTTCCTTCATAAAATGAGGTCTGTCCTTCTGAGTCTATCAGGCAAATAACCGTGATGAAATAAGCACTTCTATCATCGGTATGTTTTAGGTTTTTGAGTAGTTTCAAGTTATTCTGAAGATGATCTACGGGACCCGTTTCGCTAGAATAACGAGCCGATCTAACTCCAGGCTCTAAATTCAAGGCGGTAACACACAGCCCTGAATCATCGGCAAAACAAGGCTTTCCCACTTCTTCAAAAACGGCACGCGCCTTTAACTCAGCATTACCTGCAAAAGTGGACGACGTTTCATCGACTTCCTTTAAAAAACTGACATCCTTAAGGGATACAATACCCAAGCGATTAGGCAGAATAGATCTAGCTTCTTCTAGTTTGTGGTTATTATTGGTGGCAAAAACCCAAGTAGCCATGTGTTAATCGCGAGGTCTTGTAGTGCGCTGTTCTATACGCTTTTCGTAATCTTTTCCTTCGAAAATACGATGAACAAAAATACCTGGGACATGAATTTGATTTGCATCAAGTTCTCCGAGAGGTACTAACTCTTCTACTTCGGCAATGGTTATTTTCCCTGCCATAGCCATCATGGTATTAAAATTTCGTGCAGTATCCTTAAATATTAAATTTCCGTAGCGGTCGCCTTTCCAGGCTTTGATCAGAGCAAAATCAGAATCAAACGCTTCTTCCATTAAGTAAACTTTATCATTGAATACTCTTGTCTCCTTTCCTTCTGCCACTTCGGTGCCTACGCCTGCCGGCGTGTAAAATGCAGGGATACCTGCTCCTGCGGCTCTGCAGCGCTCTGCTAAAGTACCCTGTGGAATAAGATCAACCTCTAGTTCTCCAGATAATAACTGTCGTTCAAACTCTTTGTTTTCCCCAACGTAAGAGCTAATCATCTTTTTGACCTGTTTTTGTTTGAGCATAAGTCCTATACCGAAATCGTCTACTCCAGCATTATTGGAAATACAAGTCAATCCCGTTACCCCTTTTTTCACCAATGCTTCGATGCTCTTTTCAGGAATACCGCAAAGGCCAAAACCACCAAGCATGATGGTTTGGTTATTTTTTATATCGTGTACAGCCTCATCGGCGTTTTGAAAAACCTTATTCATGATTTGTTTTGTTCTAAGGCTGCGTTCAACCCTTTTTCTAGGAGTGTTTCATAAATTGGCTTCAGGGTATATTTATCACCGAATTTAACGGCATATTTACCTTTGGTATGAACAAACCAAGCACACTGCTCGGCCTGTACGGTATCATGTCCACAATACTTCACTAGGCATTCAATCACCCAGTCAAAGGTATTGAGATCATCGTTGTACAATACAATTGTCCAATTCTTAGAAATCTTCTCGCTAAGAATCGCTTCTACTTCGGCTTCTAACTCTTTTGTACTCCACATAATTGAACCCAACGAATTTAATCAATTCTTCTGTGCTTGGGTAACAATTTAGCCTTGTTTTCGTTTCCTTGGATTAAACGTCTAATGTTTTTTCGATGAGTATAAACAACAAGTACCGCGATGATGATAGTAAATAGCACTACCGTTGGTTGACGATACGCTGGATAGTTTGCTCCAAAAATACTAACAAATAAAACGGGTATGGAGATACCCGCGAGTATACTTCCTAAAGAAACAAAACGCGTTAATAACAAAACGGCTATAAAAATGGCCAATGCAATACTTGCGACTTGTAGATTAAGAGCAAAGAGCATACCCCCTAAGGTAGCGATGCCTTTACCACCTTTGAATTGAGCAAAAATTGGAAGCAAATGACCAATGACTGCACAGAACCCAAAGCCTAACATCCAATTAACGGTTTGATAAGCGTCCAATACGATAGCTTCGTTGAGTAACAACAAATAAACCAATGATGTTGCTAGATACCCCTTTAGAATATCCAGAATGAGAACAATGGTTCCGGCCGGTTTACCTAATACACGAAAGGTATTAGTCGCACCTGCATTCCCACTTCCATAATCGCGTACATCCTTACCGAAGAATCGTCTTCCTAACCACACTGAACTAGGTATTGATCCTAACAAATATGCCAACACACAAAGCGTTGCAGTCCATAGTTCAGGGGAGTTGTAAATGAACTTCATAACCAAGGCAAAGATAACTAAAATAAAAAAAGGAGGCGATTCGCCTCCTTTAGTCATTGATTATAAATACTTTACTTATTCCAGTATGGAAACAAATGTGCGCCATAAATAGCCGAATCTCCAAGTTCTTCTTCGATGCGCAAAAGTTGGTTGTATTTTGCCATTCTATCACTGCGTGAGGCCGAACCCGTTTTAATTTGACCACAGTTTACGGCTACGGCTAAATCGGCAATAGTGTTATCCTCTGTTTCACCACTTCGATGGCTCATGACACTTGTATATTTACTACGCGTGGCCATTTGAATAGCGTTTAGGGTTTCTGTTAAGGAACCAATTTGATTCACCTTTATAAGGATACTGTTAGCGGTGCTTTCCGCAATCCCTCTACCTAAACGATCTACGTTCGTAACAAATAGATCATCACCAACAAGTTGCACTTTATCACCGATGGTTTTAGTCAACGTTGACCAACTACTCCAATCGTCTTCGGCTATACCGTCTTCAATGCTAACAATTGGATATTTCTTGCACCATTCTGCCCAATAATTGACCATTTCATCACCTGTCATCTGCCTACCGTCACTTTTCTTAAAGCTATATAAACCTGTTTCCTCATTATAAAACTCACTGCTCGCCGCATCCATGGCAATGCATACTTCCTCTCCTGGCTTATAACCGGCCTTCTCAATAGCCTTTAATACGATTTCAATGGCCTCTTCATTACTTTGGATATTAGGAGCAAATCCGCCCTCATCCCCTACATTCGTGCTGTAACCTGCATTTTTCAATACTTTCTTTAGGTGATGAAAAATTTCCACACCCATTCTCAATCCGTGAGAAAAAGTATCTGCCTTGAGTGGCATAACCATAAACTCTTGGAAATCAATTTTATTGTCCGCATGTGCTCCACCGTTTAGAATGTTCATCATTGGAACAGGCAATGTATTCGCATTAGAACCACCGATGTAACGATATAAGGGCATTCCTAATTCATCCGCTGCCGCATGAGCCGCTGCCATTGAAACAGCGAGTATTGCATTAGCGCCTAAATTACTCTTATTCGGAGTACCATCCATATCAATCATGGTTTGATCAATTTCGTTTTGAGAGGTTACTTCTATGCCTTCAAGTGCTTCAGAGATAACATTATTTACGTTATCTACTGCTCCATTAACTCCTTTCCCTAAAAATACGGATTCATCTTCATCTCGTAATTCCACCGCTTCGTGAATACCCGTGCTAGCGCCTGAAGGCACTGCGGCGCGACCAAAGCCACCATCTTCTGTAAATACTTCGGCTTCCACCGTAGGATTACCTCGTGAGTCTAAAATTTGTCTTGCTTGAATGTGTGTGATTTCACTCATTGTATAATTTTTTTATTGGTTTTTAATGAAACGGATGTGTAATAAATCGCTCATTAATCAATGTCATTTATTTGAAGCAATGCTCTCCACAAATTGGTCGAACAAGTAAAGAGAGTCATGCGGTCCGGGTGATGCCTCTGGGTGATGCTGAACGGAAAATGCTGGTCTATCTTTTCTAGCAATTCCTTCCACTGAGTCATCATTTAGATTCACGTGTGTCAAAACAACTTTATCCGCTAACGAATCGTCATATTTCACCGCAAATCCATGGTTCTGGCTGGTAATCTCACTTCTACCTGTCACCAAGTTTTTAACTGGATGATTACACCCTCTGTGTCCATGGTGCATTTTGTAGGTTTCTAGACCACTTGCCAAACTCAGCAATTGATGTCCCAAACAAATCCCGAATGTAGGAACCCCACTATCAACGACTTCTTTCACTGTGGCAATAGCTTCTTTCATAGAAGCGGGGTCACCAGGACCATTAGAAATCATAAAGCCATCAGGTTTCCAATCCAAAATATCCTTGGCACTGCTATTGTAAGGGAACATCCCGAGTTTACAACCTCTTTTTACTAGTTCCCTAGCAATGTTTTTCTTATTTCCAAAGTCAATCAACGCTACTCTATGTTCCCCTTCCCCATCTTCAAAAAAAGTCGTAGTAGAGACCTCTGGTGCCAAATTTAGTCCGCTCATTGATGGAACCTCACTCAATTTTGATTTGAGTGCTTCTTCAGAAAGTTCTTCAGATGAAATTATCGCGTTTTGAGCTCCTGTCTCACGGATATGAGCAACCAACTTACGGGTATCAATATCAGAAATCCCCACAATTTGGTTATCCATAAAATATTCGTCCAGGCTTGCATTGCCTTGTGCTCGTGAATAATTTGGAGAGAATTTCTTGCAAACAAGGCCTGCGATTTTTACTGAGTCACTCTCAACCTCGTCAGCATGGACACCATAATTACCGATATGATCTGTAGTCATGACGATAATTTGCCCGTAGTAAGATGGGTCGGTAAAGATTTCCTGATAACCGGTCATACCGGTATTGAAACAAATTTCTCCAGTTGTGGTTCCTATTTTTCCAATTGCGATTCCCTCAAAGACGGTTCCGTCTTCTAGGACCAAGAGGGCTTTAGATTGTTGTGTATTCACTCTAAGGATACAAAATTCAACCATTTACCCCATTCCGCAAAACGGGATTCATCTCAGTTACCCACAATACATTCACCAAAGCGGATTACAAGGCTTTCACCTCGGATACTAATTTGCCGATGCTATCCTTGGCATCACCAAATAACATTCCACATTTCGGATCAAAGAACAAAGCATTTTCAATACCTGCATAACCGGACTTCATGCTTCGTTTTAGCACCACAATCTGCTTCGCCGTGTCGACATCGAGTATTGGCATTCCGTAAATAGGGCTATTGGAGTCATTTTTAGCGGCAGGATTCACCACATCATTTGCTCCAACCACCAATACAACATCAGTCGTTGGGAATTCAGGGTTGATATCCTCCATTTCAATGAGTTTATCGTATTCTACATTTGATTCCGCCAACAAAACATTCATATGGCCTGGCATTCTACCTGCTACAGGATGAATGGCGTATTTAACCTCAACTCCTTCTTCTTCTAATAGGAGTTCTAGTTCATGACAAACGTGTTGTGCTTGGGCAACCGCCAAACCATATCCAGGTACAATAATGACCTTCTGCGCATACTTACACATGATGGCCACATCCGTTGCTTGGACCTCACGAACGCTTCCACCTGATGCACCAGTGCCACCACCGGAGCCACCGCTTCCTGCCATTCCAATGAGTACATTGGTAAGTGAACGATTCATCGCCTTGGTCATTACAATGGTGAGTATAGTTCCTGCCGATCCTACCAAAACACCACCCATTAACATGACATTATTATCGTATAAAAATCCGCCACACGCTGCTGCCACACCAGTAAATGAATTCAACAATGAAATGACCACCGGCATATCAGCACCTCCAATTGGAAATACAAACAGTAATCCATACACCAATGAAACCCCGAGTGTTACATAGAACCATGGAATATCTGACGCCATCCCTGTAGAATACGTAAAATAGGCTGCGGCAATAATGAACACCAAAACGATGGCATTGATGTATTGCTGCGCGGGAAATCTAAAATCGCCAAGCTTTCCGTTAAGCTTCCCCCAAGCCACCATACTTCCAGTAAAAGAAATAGTTCCAATAATTAAACCTGCTACAATCGGTACGTATAGTCCTAATTCTACGACTTCACCTACATGCTTTAAATGTGTCCATTCAATGATGGAAATCAATGCTGCTGCTAGACCACCCATTCCATTGAAAATGGATACCATTTCAGGCATAGCTGTCATCTGGACTCTCTTGGCCATCAAGGTCCCCACAATAGTTCCTAATACAATGGCAATTAATATGTAGGATAAATTTCCAATGATGTGAAAGCCTGACTTATCTAAGAAAAGTGTTGCGATCACCGCTACGGCCATTCCAAATGCAGCAACTAGGTTGCCTCGACGCGCTGAATCAGCTTGCCCCATCATTTTGATGCCAACAATAAACCCGACAGAACCTATGAGGTACGCAATTTCTTGTAAATAATTCATGGTTTACTTCTTGGGTTTCTTTTTAAACATCTCCAACATACGGTCGGTTACTACGAATCCTCCGATAACATTCAAGGTTCCAACAAAAACCCCCACAAAACCAACGATTAACGAAAAATAATCCGTCGCTTCTGCATTACCTAAAACAATAATAGCACCTATTAACACCACTCCATGTATGGCATTTGCTCCACTCATCAGAGGGGTGTGCAATACACTAGGTACGTGCGATATTAATTCTACGCCCACGAATGCCATCAGCAAGATGAGGTAGATATATGTGATATTCTCACCTATAAATTGAAAAACTGTACTCATTTTAATTTATTAAAGAATTAAGAGGTTAAACGTATTTCGCCA
>VMCP01000146.1 GCA_008081305.1 Bacteroidota bacterium
ACTTCGTGGGTCCTCTGGTTCAACATCGGTTGGACAAACAAACACTTCCGCGCCAAATGCCTTAAGCGCATCTACCTTTTCTTTACTTTGTTTATCTGTCGTGGTAAAAATACAGCGATACCCTTTGATCACAGCTGCAATGGCCAGCCCCATACCCGTATTCCCACTGGTACCTTCAATGATCACACCTCCAGGCTTTAACGCCCCAGATTTTTCGGCATCCTCGATCATCTTCAGCGCCATTCTATCTTTGATGGAATTACCGGGATTCGTAGTTTCCACTTTTGCCAATACCGTACATGGAAAATCTTTCGTTAATTGATTGATTTTCACCAACGGAGTATTGCCTATAGTTTGGAGTATGTTTTCATAAATCGCCATCGATGCAAAATTACTCTCCACTCTTGGCTTTTCCGAATTATGTATTTCTAATCTCAATAATAAAGGCCCTTAACACCTTTTATCCTATTTTTGAGCAGCATGTCGCTCCCATCGGTTTGTATTGTTATTCCCTGTTACAACGAAGAAAATCGTCTTAACTTAGGCTATATCGGAGAGTTTTTAAAGAAATTTGAAAGCATTTCCATAGTATTAGCTAATGACGGCAGCACAGATAACACCGAAAATGTAATCACCAACTTTATTAACCTAGAATCAAGTCAAAGCATCAGCGAGCGATTGCATTATCTACATTTTTTTAAAAATCAGGGCAAAGCAGAAACGGTACGATGTGGAATGTTATTTGCTGCCAACAAATCATTAAATCGTCCCAATACCGAGTTTTATTTTAGCGGAAACAAGCCGGATACATGCGATTATATCGGTTTTTGGGATGCAGACATGGCCACTCCTTTAGAGGAAATTCCTTGGTTCTTTGGCTTTAAGAGAAACGAGCATCAGATATTGTTGGGGTCCCGCTTGGCCATTTTGGGTTCCAATATCAATCGTACGAGATTTCGTTTTTTAACGGGAAGGATTTTTGCCACCATCATCAGCTTTGGATTATCATGGAAAGTGTACGATACCCAATGCGGCGCCAAAATATTCCATCGTGACTATCTTGAGGTCTTCAACAAGCCGTTTTACACCAAATGGTTATTTGATGTAGAAATTTTACTTCGTTTAAAGCAACAGTATGGAGAAGAAATCGTGCAAAAAGTAGTTGAAATACCCGTTCGAAATTGGTCTGATATCGATGGATCGAAAATAAAGTTCACGGATTTCCTAAAAGTCCCATTCCAGATTTTAGGATTATTTAGACATTACAGGAAATTTCAAACTAAAGTTCATTAGTTAATCATCCGCAACAGCCTGGGCAATCTGCATTAAATGGTGTTCTCCATGCCATGCATATAATGCTATTATCTGCCCGAGGGATACGGGTAGCTCTTTTCCTGGCATTTTAATGGATAACGGTAGATATTTCTCCGGTTTCTTCAAACACTCCAATAATAACAAACTCCATCTTTGGTGCAGACCGAGTAAAATCATGAAACTCGCTTCTTGATGAAAATCCCCATCCTCTGAACTCCCCCATGCATCTTGATCGTATAACTGTATTTCAGATTGATCTTGATGAATAATGTGCTTGGTTCGAATGAATCCATTCATATGAGAATCTGCCAAATGATGGATGATACGACGTACATTCCATCCTCCCTCTCGATACGTTTTTGTAAAGTCTTCCTCTTTCAGCCCGTTCATTAACTTGGCGAGCTTATTTGGAAGTTCCTTGATAGCCACCACAGACTGTAGCAACTCCTCTAGAGAATAGTCTTTATCCCAATCAAATAAATCTGACATCTTAAATGATTATTAGTCAATCATACTAAAACCCGTATATGGCTGAAGCACCTCGGGTACCATAATACCATCTGCGGTTTGATTGGATTCTAAAATGGCCGCCACAATTCTTGGTAGCGCAAGAGCACTACCGTTTAACGAGTGAGCTAATTGGGCTTTTTTATCGGAACCTTTAAAACGGCAACGTAACCTTCTAGTCTGGAAGTTTTCAAAATTGCTCACCGAACTACATTCTAGCCACATCTCTTGGGCAGGACTCCATACTTCCATATCATAGGTTTTTGCACTCGTGAATCCCATATCCCCTCCACATAAAAGCAATACGCGGTAGTGCAATCCTAATTTTTGTAGCAATGATTGAACATAGCTAGACATATCCTCTAATACATCATAACTAGTATCGGGGTGAACAATTTGTACAATTTCAACTTTGTCGAATTGATGTAATCGATTCAATCCTCTCACATGAGCCCCATAACTACCTGCTTCTCTTCTAAAACAGGGAGTGTAGCCACAGGACTTAATCGGCAGTTGATCTTCCTTCAGCATTTCATCCCTAAACATATTGGTAATGGGCACTTCGGCTGTGGGGATGAGGTATAAATCATCCATACCCACGTGGTACATTTGACCCTCCTTATCTGGAAGTTGTCCAGTGCCATAACCACTGCTCTCATTCACTAATAAAGGAGCCTGAATTTCTGTATAACCCGCTTTACCTGCCTCGTTAAGGAAAAACTGGATTAAAGCGCGTTGTAGTATGGCTCCCTTTCCTTTATAAACAGGGAAACCTGCTCCACTTACTTTGACTCCCAAGTCAAAATCGATGATGTCGTATTTTTTTGCTAATTCCCAATGAGGAAGTGCGTTATCCGATAATTCAGGTTTAACACCATGAAGGAGAACTTCCGTATTGTCTTCGGCTGACTTTCCCGCTGGAACCGTCTCATGTGGAGTATTGGGAAGCGTTAAAATTGCTGCTTGCAATCTCCCCTCCTTTTCATCAACCTCGGCTTGCAATGATTTGATTTCTTGCTTCCATTCAGATGTTTTGGCCTTGATAGATTCGGCTTCGTCTTTTTTACCTTCCCGCATCAACTGACCTATTTTGGAGGCCGCTTGGTTACTATCTGATTGCACACGCTCCAGTTCTGTTCTAATCCCCCGAGATTCAGAATCTAATGCTAGAATTTCATCGACAGAAGATTGGACATCGAGCCCTCTTTTCTTGAGTTTTTCAATAATAAGACTTGAATCGGAGCGTAAATCTTGAATGGATAACATAATTCAATTGCAAAAATCAGTAAAAAAGATAGAGATATTTAAACTTTTTTTATAGTTTGGCAAAAGATGTCTGCTCGGTTCCCTAAATATCTCTTTATCACAATTTCATTGTTTTTGGGAAGTCAGGTTGAACTCGCTGGACAATCCAACAAAAGAGAAATTCTTGGAATATGGCTAAATCAAGAAGGCACTGCTAAAATCAAATTAAGCACTCACCCGGTCCATAAGGATAGAATTCAAGGAAAAATAGTTTGGCTCAAACATCCCAAAAGAAATGGAAAAGTCAAGGTTGATATCAACAACCCAAACGAAAAATTGAGAAATAGAAAAATGTTAGGGTTAACAATCATGAAAACCTATCGATATAATCCCAAAGAATCGAGATGGGAAGGTGAAATTTATGATCCTGTTTCAGGGTTAACCTATGATTCTTATCTCGTTAAAAAAGAGAAGAAACTTAAGTTACGTGGATATATTGGCTTTGAATGGATTGGAAGAACCGCGATTTGGACGCCATCCTCTCTTAACTAACTATTAAAGCTTCTCAATCCCTAGACCTGCTGCGATTTGATCAGCATATTCAAGGGACGCGGCCAAGGTATTGTCAACCCTTCCGTCTAGAATAGCTTCCCTGACCTCTGTTTTGATCTCACCAATGTATTTGGGGTTGTCAATTTTAAATCTTTCAATGATATGGTTTCCTGTGAGAATAGGTTGCCAGTTACGTAATTCATCCTTTTCCCTAACCTCTTTGATTTTTGCCTCTACCACCTTAAGGTTTTCAATATGCCTTGCTACTTTATGTTTGTTCTTCGACGTAATATCACATCTACATAAAATCATGAGGTCATCAATATCCTCTCCAGCTTCGACAATCAATCTGCAAACTGCACTAGCGGGAACATGTTCCTTAGATAACACAATCGGCCTTAGATGCATGGCAACCAGCTTTTGGACATACCGCATTTTCTCATCAAGGGGAAGACGCAATCTTCTAAAGATCTTTTTTACCATTCTCGATCCACGATCCTCATGCCCGTGAAATGTCCAACCATGATTCGGCTCGAATCGTTTGGTTACTGGTTTGGCAATATCATGAAGAATCGCTGCCCAGCGTAGCCATAGCGAATCACTAAGGTTACACACATTATCTAGCACCTGTGTTGTATGATAAAAATTATCCTTGTGGGATTTCCCTTGTATGGTTTCTACTCCCAGTAAAGCGACAAACTCGGGAAAGAATCGCTCCAATAATTTTGATTTCAAGAGTAAATCAAACGCAACAGAGGGCGTTTTACCTAAGATCATTGCATTGAATTCATCGGAAATACGCTCTTGTGAAACAATATCAATTCTTTCGGCATTTCTGCAGATTCCGTCCCAGGTAGTAGGTTCAATTTTAAAACCCAATCTTGCAGCAAACCGAATCGCTCTCAACATTCTCAATGGATCATCCGAAAATGTAATATCGGGATCGTTAGGTGTACGAATGAGTCCGTCCTGTAGGTCTTGAATACCATTGAAAGGATCTAACAACTCCCCAAAATTATCGGCATTGAGGGATAGGTACATACTGTTTATAGAGAAGTCTCTTCGTTGTTGATCATCCTCCAGACTTCCATCCTCAACTATGGGTTTTCTTGAGTCTCTGCGGTAACTCTCCTTACGGGCACCAATAATTTCGATCACCCAATCTTCTGTTTTGATTTGGGCCGTGCCAAAATTTTTAAACACGGAAATGTGCTTATTCTCGGATGTTATCAACTCAAAATAATGTTGAGCAAACGGCACCCCAGAGCCAATAACCACCACATCTATATCCTTGCTTGGTGTTTGAAGCATAAGATCTCGTACAAATCCTCCCACAACAAAAGCCTTCACACCGCATTCTTCAGCGGCTTGAGACAGTTGTTTGAAAACAGGATGATCCAATGCTTGCATTTCCAACAAAGATAGCGACCTCAAAACGGAATACTTACCTCTATCCTTATATTTGTATGGTGTACTCCAAGAAGGGCATTTTCTGGTTTATTCTGATCGCATATTCGCTGTTACGTGTGCTTTTTCTCCCTGTGGAATTTACTGGAGACAGTTACGGTTATTTGTGTGAGGTATTGAAAGACGATTTGTGGAATTCTCATCACTTACTGCATAAGTCCTTCCTAAAAGAAATACTGCTATTGGGATCTCCATATGCGCTTTGGCAAGATCCTATGATCTACTTATCCGTCATCAATGTAATCATTGGACTTGCGTCACTCTTGGTGCTAATGAATATCCTTGAGTACCGAAAGTGGCCATATACCCGTATTTACCTCGCACTATTACTCGTTGGAGGAAGCTTCGTATTCCTTAAATATTCGCATGAAAATGAAACGTATATTTTACCTGTATTGCTTTCTTTGATTGGTTCAAGACAGTTTGAAAGAGGTAAAATCATACAATCTGCACTTTGGTTAGGACTAGCCACCTTATTCCATCAAATACATATTTTTTGGCTTTTGGGCTTATTATTCCCATACAAGGAATTCAAAATACCCAAATCATATGCACCATTACTTATTGCATTATTCATCCCAATAGGAGTGTATCTCGGTTTAGCTCTGTATCTCGATTTATCCTTAACAAACCTATTATTTCATGATGCAACTCAAGGCTTGGTGCAACTCACTCCAGACCTAAACAATCTCAAATTCACTGGAATAAACCTTATCCGTATTTGGATCTTTGGCCACGGTGATTTGTCACTCTTTTGGAATTTTTGGAACCCTTACTTATCGGGATTTGCGCTTTTAACCATTTCATTTGGATTAATCGGGTTGTTGGTATTTTTGAGAGAATCCGATTGGAAATTCGCTCGGATGAATTGGATTCAATCCTATATCGTCGTGGGCCTATTACAACTTGCCTTCGCCTTTTACTCCGTTGGTAATATCGAGTTCATGGTTATGATTCCTTTCATTGTCATTCTATCCATGAAATCCGCAAACTGGCTAGATAACACCTTGATGCTCGGAATGACCTTATTACTTTGGAACACAAGTCAGTTCATCTTACCCGTGTCCAAAACCCAACCAAATAGGTTAAATGACAAAATCACTCTGCTAAAGCGTTTTTCAAATAATCAGGCGGTCACTCCTATTTGGACCAGCGAATCAGCATTATTGGCCAATTACAACGAGTATTACTCAAGCAAAATGGGCGATAGCACGCATTTATCATTCCATCAATTACAAGATTCTCTACCTAAAACCGGTTTGGTTCTTATCGAAGAAAATGGACGACTAAATCGTGCTCAAATGATGTTTGATGGCAATGCTCTACAAGCCAAAGCACACTGGAAAAGATTATATAGAGATACAGGGATAACAGGAACGCTCACCCTGTATGCAATTCCTCAATTTACGAACTCAAATGAGTAACGTCGGGAATCATATTGAGGTTTTGATCTTTAACCTCGTAGATAGTTCCTCCAAATTTTTGAATTAGTCGATAATCATGCGTTGCCATCAATATAGAAGTTCCTTCACTGCAAATTTTCTGTAACAGGGCCATTACTTCATCACTTACCGTGGGATCTAAACTGCCCGTTGGCTCATCTGCCAACACCAACTTAGGTTCGTTCAATAAGGCCCGTGCAATCACCAAGCGCTGTTGTTCTCCACCGCTAAGTTCTGCAGGAAATTTATATCCTTTATTTTCTAAACCAACCACCTGAAGCACTTGTTCACAACG
>VMCP01000222.1 GCA_008081305.1 Bacteroidota bacterium
TTCCTTAAATCATGTTTTGATTTCCCTTTATAAGCTATCTCGGTATTCTCAAATGAAACGTGCAATTCCCCCACCATTTTATGCGACAAAAATAACGAGAAATAGTTCTAAGTGGAAATCGTTTGTTTTAACCCGGTGGGTTTAATTTCAACAACTTCACAGTTTCGGCAAAGGATGGATGTTTTTCCATCAAATATTCAAATTTCTCTCGATCTGTATACGGTTTTTTACTCTTTACCTCTTGTAGATTCAACCTGAACTCATAATTGGTAATTTTCCCTTTACTCCTCGATTTGATCGCCCTGATGATTTCTGTACGGAATTCATCAATGGTATGCTGTTGCATTTTACTGCCTACTTCAATCAAGAACTTTCCATCCTCCATAAGCAGACGAACGGACTTCAAAGTAGAAGACACCCTCTTGGTTTTACCCTCGATTAACTCCTCTCTTAAAGATTCTAAATCAATACTGTTGAGATCAAATTCTATATTTTGCTCAATATTCGAGCCTTCCGTTGCCTGTGCGTCCTGTGATTTTTTACGCTTAAACGCATCTAAATTGAGATCGCCTAAACGGGTTGTTTTAATCTTCTTTGAAACATCTTCTCGGATACTCGGAACATGTTTATTGATAGACTTTGTTGGGACACTAGCTCCAGTTGAAGAAGCCTGTGCAGGAGCGTTAGCTAGTTTTTTTTTTAGATCCTCTAGATTGGGTAAATCGTTTAAAAAACTATTGAGATGACATAACTTCATTAAGGTCAACTCAATCAACAGTCGAGGATTCCTACTCATTTTGTATTGCGAATCTGCCTGATTCAGCAAATCCAACGCGTTGAGTAGAAAAGCAACATCCACCTTTTTTGATTGCTCCAAGTAACGATCTTTCACCGTATCGGCAACATCCAAGAGTTGGAGTGTTTCTTTGGATAAACTCACCATGAGGTTTCTCACATGATCTGCAAACCCACCTATGATCAATGAGCCGTCAAAACCTTGCTTCAAAATATCGTTTACTAGAAGCAAACTGCTTTTCACGTCTCCCGCCAACGCAAAATCGAGAAGGTCAAAAAACGATTTGATGTCGAGAACGCTCAACATTTCAACCGCTTTTTCAAGTGAAACTTGGCCGCTTGAAAAGCTAACTAGCTGATCAAACATACTCAAGGCATCTCTCAATCCACCATCGGCTTTCTCCGCAATCAGATGAAGTACTTCATCTCCAATCTCTACTTTTTCCTGAGTGGCGATATGTCTCATGTGCTCCACCATATCCTTCACTTGTATGCGTTTAAAATTAAACACCTGACAACGACTTAGGATGGTTGGAAGGATTTTATGCCTCTCGGTGGTAGCTAGAATAAAAATCGCATAGGATGGCGGTTCCTCTAGCGTTTTAAGAAATGCATTAAACGCTGCGGTTGATAGCATATGCACCTCGTCAATGATATACACCTTGTATTGACCCACTTGTGGGGGAATTCGAACCTGATCAATCAGGTTACGTATATCATCCACATGGTTATTGGATGCCGCGTCGAGTTCAAAAACATTGAAGGCAAAATCACTCTGTTCTGATTGTCCTTCTTGTGTATTGATGACCTTTGCGAGGATTCTTGCACAGGTTGTTTTTCCTACTCCACGGGGTCCGGTGAACAAAAAGGCTTGAGCCAGTTTATTCTGTGTAATCTCGTGCATCAGAGTTTCAGCCACGTGAGATTGTCCCACGACTTCTTCGAAGGTAATTGGCCGATATTTTCTGGCAGAAACCACAAACTGCTCCATGCCACAAATGTAATGTGTTTCAATTTACGATGTTCTACCCTTTTTACAGAAACACTTCACGATTGTTCCACATCCTTACCCTGCACTTTGATTAGGCGGGCTATTTAAATCTTCTTTAATTTGCTGTAGAATTATGAACATCGGAGATTTATTGATTCCTTTCTCACTGCCCGCAGCTTCAGGTAAAGAAGTCAGCAGTTATGACTATGCAGAGAAATTCGTATTTGTGGTTTTCGTCACTTGTAACCATTGTCCCTACTCTCAAGCATATTGGGATCGTTTAATAAAGCTCGCTGAAAAGTTCGAGGAAGATAATTTTGGATTGGTTGCCTTGTGCGGGAACGACGCGAAAAAATACCCTCAGGATTCGTTTGAAAATATGGTTGAGCTTTACACACAAAAAAAGCTTCCATTCGAATACCTCCACGATGAAGATCAAGCTATTCTCAAACATCTTGGCGCAACGAGAACTCCTGAAGTTTTCTTATTCAACCAACACAGAGAATTGGTTTACAAAGGCGCTATCGACGATAGTTGGGAAAACCAAGAAACAGTTACTCGTGTCTATTTGGAAGACGCTGTTGAGTATTCATTAGATGGTATTGAGGTAGACTATCCAGAAATTCCCGCTGTGGGTTGCAGCATTAAATGGAAGGATTAAATTGACATCAACATCTTCAAATAAAGTTGCGCTAATCACGGGAGCATCTAGTGGAATTGGCAGATCGCTAGCCTTAAAGGCTGCAATAAAAGGCTACAACGTTGGAGTAATCGCCAGAAATAAACAGGCGCTCGAAGCCCTAAAAAATGAGGTTATCGATAGCTACAACATAAATTTTCATTATCACATTGGAGATGTCAGCAAAGAGGAGGATTGTCGTGCCTTTATAAATGGTTGTATAGACAAATTTGGAAGAATCGATTTCCTGTTTAATAATGCCGGCATCAGTATGCGTGGAATATTCGCGGATACAGACTTAAATGTGATTAAACAGTTAATGAATGTGAATTTTTGGGGATCGGTATATTGCACCAAATATGCTCTCCCGGAGCTTTTGAAAACCCAAGGTAGTGTTGTTGGCGTTTCTTCCATTGCAGGGTTTAAAGGACTTCCTGCTAGAACAGGTTACTCAGCGAGTAAATTTGCCATGCAAGGATTTCTAGAAAGTTTAAGAAATGAAAATCTAAAAACTGGATTACATGTGCTGATTGCTTGTCCAGGCTACACTGAGTCCAACATTCGCAAAACCGCTTTGAATCCGGAAGGTAAAGCACAAGGAGAAACCCCCCTGAATGAAGAAAAATTGATGAGTGCTGATGATGTAGCCGAAAGTATTTGGAACGCTACATTAAAACGGCGGCTATATTTAATACTCACGGCACAGGGAAAAGCAGCAGTATGGATCAATAAACTATTCCCAAAATTGGCGGATAAACTCACCTACAACGTGATAAAAAAAGAGCCTAATTCCCCATTCCAATAGTCATGAATTTTAACGAAATCCTTACTGTCTTTTTCACGCTTTTTGCTGTGATTGATATCCTTGGTTCCATTCCTATCTTGGTTACACTCAAGGAAAAGATCCCAGATATACATCCTGGTAAAGTGACCTTAGCCTCATGCATATTTATGGTTGGCTTTTTATTTCTTGGGGAATATTTCCTTCAGTATTTGGGAATAGATTTAAGCTCGTTTGCCCTTGCCGGAAGCATCGTGATGTTCATCCTCGCTTTAGAAATGGTATTGGGAATCGATATTTTTAGAACAGACCCAGAAACATCTGCGGGAAGTATTGTACCCGTCGCATTTCCTATCATTGCAGGTTCAGGGACGCTAACCACGATTTTATCATTAAAGGCGATATACGATAAAAGCACCATTCTAGTAGCCATACTAATGAATATTGCCGTTGTCTTCATCGTGTTGAACGCCACCAAATTTTTTGAAAGGAAAATTGGGAAAAATGGGATGATGGTATTAAGAAAGTTCTTCGGAGTAATCCTATTGGCAATTGCTGTAAAACTGTTTAAAACCAATCTTTAAAATACGGATTGATAAATCTCAACCGCGGAATTCATCATGGATTCGATGGTGCATTTTCTTAAGATTTGAGAATAATCCACCTTCGTTTCTCGTGGCTGCCATTGTTTAAGGGTATCCGCCCAGCTGTCAATGGAATCAGCATCCACATAAGAATCGGCTAATCCTTCACTTATCTCGCGAAAAATAGGAGTATCTGAAACAATCATAGGAAGACCAATAGCGGCGGCCTCCAATAATGGTATACCAAATCCTTCTTGCTTACTTGGATACACAAAGCCCGACGCGGACGCCAGATAACCATATAATTCATCATTTTGGACATCCGATAAAATTTTCACCCTATTCTCAGCTTGTTTTTCTTTTATCAGCTTTTCAATTCTTGATTTTGACTTACCATTTCCAATTAAAACAAGAGAGTAATCCACCTCGGATGCAACTTTTATAAATGCTTGAACCAATACTTCGTGGTTCTTTCTCTCGTTAAAACTAGAGTGGTATATAACGTATGGATTGGTTTTATCCACTGCTCGATTTATTTGAGTGAGTTGCGGATCTATCGACTGATAAACGACCTGAACTTTCTCAGGCAAAACGTCATAGTATTTTACTAGCTGTGCTTTTGTTGTTTCACTCGTGGCTATTACGATTTGGCTATGATCACAGGCATATTTTGTTTTCCAATTATAGAACTGTCGATCACCCCAAGCATAATAAGATGGAAACTCCTTAAAAATCACATCATGCACAGTGCAAACCCTAGGGATTTTCATCTTTCCCCTCGGTATTTCATTGGAAAGTCCGTGAAAAATTTGGCAGCCATCTTTTTCCGCTTGATATCCCATTTGATAGGTACGCCAATACGATGGGGCCACCCCTTTTTTAGGGATATGAATCGGGTACCTGCTTGATTCAGCCAACTTTGGGCTGTAAAGATGGATATCAAATATCTCTGACTTTGAAATGGCTTCGACCCACTGTCGAGAGTAATTGCCTAACCCGGTTTGGTTAAACAACAACCTTTTTGCATCGAAACCAATCTTGATCATGTTTTAAACGGCAACATTAAAGTCCCTCAACGCATCATTTAATGATGTTTTGGTATCGGTACTTTCTTTTCTTTGGCCAATTATCAAAGCAACAGGAACATAAAAATCTCCGCCGGGGAATTCTTTCTTAATATTCCCGGGAATAACCACACTTCTTGGAGGAATAATACCTCTTGGTAATTCCTCGCCTGTTTGGGCATCCATAATTTTCGTACTCATGGTAAGTGTCAATCCAGCGCCCAACACCGCTTCTTTACCCACATGAACTCCCTCAACCACAATACATCTGCTTCCAATGAAAGCGCCGTCCTCAATAATTACAGGTGCTGCTTGCACAGGCTCTAATACGCCCCCTATTCCAACACCTCCACTCAGATGAACATTCTTTCCAATTTGAGCACAACTTCCAACCGTTGCCCAGGTATCTACCATGGTTCCGCTGTCTACATACGCGCCAATATTCACATAAGATGGCATCATAACAACACCTGGAGCAATGTACGATCCATGACGTGAAACAGCATGTGGCACAACCCTAATGCCCAATTCTTCATAATTTGATTTTAATGGCATTTTATCGTGAAATTCCATTGGACCCGCATGAGTCGTGGACATTTCCCTTGTTGGGAAATATAGAATCACTGCTTTTTTGATCCAATCGTTCACCTGCCATTCTTCTCCCACTGGTTCTGCTACCCTAATCTTACCTTTATCCAAGGCCTCAACGATTTCTTCAATCATTTTGACATTAGCATCGTCCTTTAAAAGCTCGCGGTTTTCCCAAATTTCTTCTATACGTTCTTTGTAGTTTTCCATTATTTGTAAATTGCAACAAAATTGCAAAACATTTCCCTTAAACACGAATATGAAAGTTACTAAATCCATCCTTTTTTTAGGAATCGCTATTTGCCATATAACATGCTTGTCTGCGCAACGATCTTTGGCCGTTTATCCCGATCAAAGTGGTGAAAAAGAATTAGAAATTGGGGATTGTTTTGGACTTAAAACATATGCTGGTCATTCTCAGTTTATTGATTTTGGTTCAAAAGATGCATTGTTCAAACGTTATTTTTATAACCGTCCAGATAAGGGTAGACATATTTATAAGTTCTCCATTCAAAATCCGACTGAAGATGTGATATGGTACCATACGGACTCGTTAAAGTCTGGTTGGGAAAGTGCTTTATCTGCGTCTAAAGAGAAACGTGCTCCTACTCCTATCATTTTTTCAAACCCTCATTTCATTGATGAAAATCACGGATGGATAGAATCAATGGGAGTAGTTGCAGAATTCAAACGTCATAGAGATGGCAGCATTGATTTCCATATGAATCACGCATACCCTAGCGATAACCAAGCGAGCTCAACCGTTGAACAACCTTCTGCTTGCATCATTCCTTGGGGAAAAACCACCAAGAAAATCACTGCATATGTCCAAAACGACAACCTCTTCATTCAGTCAAAAGACAACCTAAAACAAATCACCACTGATGGAGGAAATGGAATTGTATACGGTCAAACGGTTCACCGCAGTGAGTTTGGAATTACAGGAGGGTTATTCTGGAGTCCCAAAGGAAATAAACTAGCATTCTATCGCAAAGACGAAAAAAGGGTAAAAGATTACCCAATTTTTTCAATTAATGAGCGACCAGCAAAAGCAAAATCCTTCAAATATCCCATGGCTGGCGATAGCAGCCACACCGTTACAATCGGAATTACAAATGAATCTGGGAATATCGTATATCTACAAACCGAAGGGCCTTATGATCAATACCTAACCAATCTTGCTTGGTCTCCAGATGAGAAATCCATCTACCTCGCATGGGTAAATAGAGCTCAAAACAAAATGGAACTCAGAAAATACAGCAGTCAAACGGGTGCCTTTGAAGGGTTATTATTCTCAGAGGAACATGAAAAATATGTTGAGCCT
>VMCP01000068.1 GCA_008081305.1 Bacteroidota bacterium
AAGGGAAATTTTTACCAGAGAGTAAGCGCGGACTTCCAACACCCAAAGCCGCATTTTATAAGATGACAGGATTGGCCAGTGTTTTTCCTCGATCAAAGGAATTTGGCCGGTATCACATGAAATATCTACCAGAGTTTGAGACCAATGAAGTAGATGTACTCGCTGGAGCATTTATGATGCTTAGGAAAGAAACATTAGATAAGATTGGATTACTTGATGAGCAGTTTTTCATGTATGGTGAAGATATTGATTTATCCTACAGGATTACCTTGGGTGGATATAAGAATGTCTATTACCCTGAGACGACCATCATTCATTACAAAGGAGAAAGTACAAAAAAGAGGTCCGTTAACTATGTGAAGGTCTTTTATAATGCCATGGTGCTTTTTGCAAAGAAGCATTATCCGTCTAAGAGGGCTGGACAATTCGCATTTTGGATTCAATTAGCCATTTATTTTAGGGCCTTCTTAGCTGTTTTTTTTCGAGGTATTCAGCAATTTTGGTTGCCACTTGCTGAGTTCCTACTGATATATTTCGGTTATTTTGGTATCGCAAAATATTGGGAATTATATCACAAATTTGTTCCCAACTTTTACCCACTAGAATACTACCTGTTGCATATACCGGTTTATGTGATTGTAGCGCAATTAGCTGTATTTATTTCTGGAGGATATGATAAGCCCTACAGGTCGAAGCGGATATTTAGGGGCGCGGTGGTAGGTTCATTATTGTTGTATGCTACTTATGCGTTTCTGCCGAAGGATCTTCAATTTTCCCGTGCGATTTTAGCTCTTGGTTCCGCCTGGGCCGTAGGTGGTTTAATGCTCTTTCGAACTTTTTTAGCTAAAACGGGAGTGGCACCCTTAGTTTGGACCGCCCCGATGGGTAAACGGATTGCGGTTGTGGCTTCGCCAAAGGAGCTGAAACGAATTGGAGCACTATTGGATGGCAGTGAAGTAAATCACCAGCTTTTGGTGAGTGTTTCTCCTGGAAATGATAGGCTAGAGTCATCTGTAGGTTCTTTTACCCAGCTCCCTGAGGTAGTAGAAATTTACAATATAGATGTGATTATTTTTAGTGCAAAAGAGGTGAGGGCATCGGATATCATTCAAATGATGTCGGAACTCTCAGAAGAGGAAGTTGAACTTAAAATCGCACCCGATAAGGGAGAGTTTATTATTGGTTCGAATTCGAAAAATGAACCGGGAGAGTTGTTTACACTCGATGTAAAGTATGCGCTTTCTGAGCGTTATAATAAGCGCAGGAAACGCATCTTCGATGTGATATTCTCTGTTCTTTTGTTAATGGGTTTGATCTTTCCATTTTTATATCTGAATAAAAAGCTTCGACAACTTTTTGGACAGTTATTTAGTGTGTTGGCAGGTAATAAAACGTGGGTGAGTTATGAGGGGCTGAACACCTCTGAACTATTACCTAAGTTGAGAAGTGGAGTGGTATATTCAAGTGGTCCATGGACCAACAGTAAATTCGAAGGAGATGTGAATCATGTCTATGCCAAGGAATATACTGTTAGTCGAGACGTTTATATTCTCTGGGAGTTTCTAAAGGGCCGGCATGCAAATGATTAGCAAAAGGAAAATAAACGCTTATGAACTAAAGAAGTTCATCAAGATTATCTTGCTGTTATTGGCTGTATTCATTAGCATTTTGACTTTATATCTATCTCAACGTTTAGTAAATAAAATTGCTGTAGAAGAAACCAAAAAAATGGAAATTTGGGCGGCTGCCGAACGCGTGTTGTCTGATCCAGATGCGGAAGGTGACCTGAGTTTTTATCTAAAGATTCTTCAATCCAATGAAACCATTCCTGCTATCCTTGTGAGTAACCAAGGTAAAGTTCTTCAGTACATCAACTTGGGAAATCAAACAAGTTATTCGGAAGATGAATTACAGGATAAAATAAGAGATTTTCAACTTGAGAATGCTCCTATACGAATACCTGTTGGTGACGGTACGGTGTATAAGGTATACTATGATAAAAGCTCTGTATTAAGACAACTTGAATATTACCCTTACGTGGTTTTACTGATAGTAGCGTTATTTATGGGTGTGAGTTATTCGGCGTTTTCTTTTTCAACGCGTAACGAACAAAATCAAGTTTGGGTAGGTTTGGCGAAGGAAACTGCCCATCAATTAGGTACGCCTATTTCAAGTTTAATGGGTTGGGTAGCTTGCATTGAAAACGATATTGTTCCGGATAATGCTGCTGACGAAATGAAAAAGGATGTTGATCGCTTACAGGTCATAACAGATCGTTTTTCAAAAATTGGTTCAGAGCCTGTACTGAACGTAGTTGAGTTTAATCAGGTTGTGAATGCAGCTTTACAATACATGCAATCACGTGTTGGTAAAGGTGTTAAATTCGAGTGGTCGTTGACAGATGTAAAACTTCCGGTGAAGTTGAATATGCACCTTTTTCAATGGGTGATAGAGAACTTAGTTAAGAATAGCGTAGATGCTATGGAGGGGAACGGAGAATTACGCTGCGAAGTAAGCGCTAAGGGAAATAAACTATACTTGGATGTAACGGATACAGGTAAAGGAATTGCCCGAAACCAAACGAAGGATATTTTTAAACCAGGGTTTACCACAAAGAGAAGAGGCTGGGGATTGGGACTTTCATTGGCCAAACGAATTGTAGAGGATTATCATAGTGGTCGTATTTTTGTAAGAGAATCTACTCCGGGCAAGAAGACTACCATACGCGTTCAACTAACTATATGTGAATCAGATGAAGTTTAAGATCAAGATACAAGTTATGTACTTATTCATTGCTTTCTCTGTGGGGATTATGCTGATTCTGTTTAATCCAATTGTTGGTGAGTTTGTATATACAAAAGGGCAAGTTGAATACTATCGAATGTTCCAATTTTGGGGTTGTTGGGATACGGTAGGTGAGGGCCCAACCAATGGTATGGATCCCAATTACCCTCGATTGACCATGTTACTGGGTTCAATATCTTTTTCTTTTGTGGCTGGTTTCTTTTCTCACAAGCCCATTATGCAAGGAGTTCTTTCAGCTGTGGCTTTTTTATTTTCGCTTACCATTGCAATAGCCCTTGTCTATGAATATTTCCATATTCTACACACCATAGAACCTTATGTGTCATTTGCGACAGAAACACCGCATATCATGTGGCTTATCTTGATGCTTGTTCCCCAGGCGTTAGTCACAGCAAGTCAATACGGGGAGTTCCGCATTTGGTTCAAAAAACGTAATTAGGCTGAAGATTTACTCGCCGTAATATTCTACGAAGTTGTTTTGTGTTTCCCAAAGGGTGATTTTATGCAGCGTTACATTCTCTGGCAAATGAGGAGCGATCCTTTGCCACATGGCAACCGCAATATTTTCTATGGATGGCATAATGCCACTAAGCCAAGGCACATCTTTGTTAAGATTCTGATGATCCAACTGATCAACTACTTGTTCATTGATGATCTTCTTTAATATCTTTAAATCCATGACTAAGCCCGTTTTGGGATCTGGTGAACCTTTCACGGCTACGTATAAGTCAAAATTGTGCCCATGAAAGTTTGGATTGGCACACTTACCAAACATTTCAAAATTTTCTTCCTCGGATAACTCAGGAATCCAAAGTTGATGTGCGGCATTGAAATGTGCTTTTCTGCTAATGTAGAGAATCGGCATGGACTGCAAAAATACAATTAGGCTTGGTTATTTTTCTTATACCATTTTTTTAGTTCTTCCACGGTCTTATCAATATCGTCCATGGTGTTAAATGGTCCAAAACTAAAGCGGATAGTGGTACGGTCACTACCAGGGTTAATATGGTTGATAACGTGGCTTCCGCCAACTGCTCCACTCGAGCAAGCACTGCCACCTGAGGCTGATATACCTGCTATATCTAAGTTGAAAAGCAACATGGATCCCACATCCTTTGGTGGAAAAGAAACACTCAATACCGTATATAAGCTCTGGCCAGTAGGATCGCCATTAAATTCAATATCTTCCAATTCGGTGGTGAGCCTTTTCATCATGTGATCCTTTAATCCTGAAATATGACGGTGTTTTTCTTCCAATCGTTCGTAGGATAATTCTAGGGCTTTTGTTAATCCAACAATACCATACACATTCTCCGTGCCACCTCGCATATCCCTTTCCTGGCTACCGCCTGTAATTTCTGGGGAAATTTTCTGTTGCCTGCTAATATATAGAAAACCAGATCCCTTTGGACCATTGAATTTATGCGCTGCTGCGCAAATAAAATCTACGTAACCTTTGGATAAATCAAACGTATGATGGCCCATGGTTTGAACCGTGTCGCAATGAAAAAGACCGTTGTGCTCATGAACAAGATTCCCAACCGCTTCGATATCAATCATATTACCGATTTCATTATTTGCATGCATGAGACTCACTAAAGGATGCTTGTATTTCGAGAGAAGCTCCTTCAAATGTGTCATATTTACATGGCCATCTGCCTGAATATCTACAAGGGCTAATGGGATGTTCTTCTTTTCGCAAATCTCTTCAACCGTGTGAGAAACAGCGTGGTGCTCAATAGGAGAGCTTATGATGGCATCTATTTTCATGTGTTCGCAAGCTCCTCGAAGGGCGAGGTTGTCGGCTTCGGTTCCTCCGGATGTGAAAAATATTTCAGATGGTTTACACCCTAAAAGCTTGGCTACTTTACTTCTTGATTCTTCTAAAATGTTTTTGACTTTTCTACCATGACCATGCGTAGAGCTTGGATTTCCATAGTGGTTAGCCATGATTTCAGTCATAGATTCAACCACTGCTGGATCTATAGGAGTAGTTGCTGCATTATCAAGGTAGATTCTGTTTTCCATTATAAAATTTGATTGTTTTGGTGTAGATAGCCGAGAAATTTATAACAAAGCTTGGCCATGGTGAATTCGGTGATTGTATCTTGAGGACGAGGTGCGATTTCAACAATATCAAAACCCACCACCTTCTTAGATTTACTTAATTTCTTTAATAACTTTAGTCCTTGGTGCCATGTTAGCCCCCCAGGTTCAGCAGTACCAACGGCAGGAGCAACGGACGGATTAAAACCATCTGCATCAATCGTGACGTAAACGATATCACTTAGATGAGCGATGCAATCATCCATCCAATCGTCATTATCGTGGATGGTATGATCAAAATAAGTGGTTATAATATCTGAAGATTGATAAAGTTCATTTTCTTCCTTGCACTGTGCTCTGATTCCTACTTGTACCATGGGTACGCTCATGTCGTGTACACGTGCCATCACGCTTGCATGCGAATAAGGGTTCCCTTCATAAGCATCGCGTAAATCTGAATGTGCATCAATTTGGAGTACAGATATAGAACTGTATTGGTTTTTGAATGCCTTGATAATGCCACTGCTAATGGTATGCTCTGCACCCAAGGAAATAACAAACTTGTTATCTTTTAGCAATTGCGCGGTTTGCTTATATATTAACTCAACCGCTCGCTCGTTAATAACCCCCTCGAAATTTGTGGGCTCTAAGGTGCAAACTCCCGTTTCTTTGTAAGCTTCAAGTCCTGTTTCTTCATCAAAGAATTCAACGTAATGGCTGGCATTGATCATAGCCATAGGTCCATGTTTTGAACCCTCATGGTAACTTGAAGTGTATTCATAAGGAAGTAACTGTATACAAACTTTTGAGTGGTTGTATTCAGCCAAATGTTCCTCAGGTGGTGCCAAGAAACATTGAGTTGCGTCAAGCGACTTTGGCATATTAACCTTTAACGCGTTCTACGTATTCTCCGTTTCTAGTGTCAATCTTGATTTTTTCCCCTGTATCAACGAAGAGTGGAACCATTACTTGAGCACCTCCTTCAACAGTTGCTGGCTTAAGGGTGTTGGTGGCTGTATCGCCTTTTACTCCAGGTTCGGTATAAGTAATCTCTAATACAACGTGTTTAGGAGCTTCTGCTGATAAAGGATTATCTCCGTCAAATGCAACTGCAACCGTGTCTCCCTCTTTTATGAATTTGGCACCTGTTCCAAACATGTGCTGTGGGATATTGGTTTGCTCGTATGTTTCTGTATCCATACAAACGTAGGCATCGCCTTCCTCGTATAAATACTGTAAATCGCGAGTCTCAACTCTTACTATTTCTACGGATTCACCGCTACGGAATTTATTTTCTGTTTGTTTTCCGTCTTTAACGCGTCTCATTTTAGCCTGATAAGAAGCCTGTCCCTTACCAGGGGTACGGTGTTGCCATTCAATTACCTGAACCAATTCTCCATTGAAACGGATAAAACGACCTACTGATACATCTTGCGTGGTTGCCATAACAGCACAAAATTACTAAAATGACGCTAAAAGAGACATCAGCAATAAAATCTTCATATGCATTCCACATCTAATACGGTTATTCTTGTTTATATTTTAGTTCTATTCCGTAATCTTTTAGCGCTTTGAATATCAGTCGTTGGCGATTCCGTGATATTCGGTGATTGATGCCGCAGGTTCTAGGGCAAGGCAACATAGATACAATTTGGACACACTGGGTGTAGGTTAAATTCTGGGGAGTTGTGTTAAAATAGTATCGAGCTGCTTCGTGAATTCCAAAAGCACCTCTTCCCATCTCTACGATATTTATGTACACTTCTAAAATTCTTTCTTTACTCCAAATTTGCTCCATCAAAAAGGTAAAATAAACTTCTAGCCCTTTTCGTAACCAGGTTCTACTTTCCCATAAGAATACATTCTTGGCTGTTTGTTGTGAAATGGTACTCGCACCTCTTTTTCTTTTATGGGACCTATTGTGGTTCCAAGCATTTTCAATGGCCTCCC
>VMCP01000131.1 GCA_008081305.1 Bacteroidota bacterium
GAAAATCCAGATGAAACTCTTCCCATCCGATATACAGCCCATGTTGGAGGAAATATTTCTTTAGGGAACAATAGAAGAAGTTTTGAAAAGAACTTCCTCTCTCCTAATGCTTTGTTCATGGTTCAACGTAACTTCACACAATTAAATCTTGGTTTTTACATAAATAAAGGCCCGTTGGTTACCGGTTTGTGGTTCCGCCAGACCTTTGGTAATTACAACACATCTGATGCTATCATAATGTTGGTAGGATTCCGTAAGGACCGTTTTAAATTTGGATACAGTTACGACTTTACTGTGAGTGATGGCCGAAGCGCTATTCCTTCCAGTCACGAAGTAAGTGCTACCATCGATTGGTGTGTACCACCTGGCACTAAACCTTTCCGTCCTTTAAAGTGTCCAGAATTCTAGTAACCATCATTGATTGTGATTGAATTCGCTTAATTTTGCAATAAACAAGAATACTGTTCGTTATAAACACACAAATGTTGAATTTTTCCAAAATGAAAACAGCTAATATACTCATGGGAGCTGCTCTATTAGGAGTAGTTTTCACTTCTTGTGATCCCCGCGGTCCAAGAATTAAGAGTAAAAAAACAGGGCAAATGTTCAATGACCCCAAATGGGGAGGATATGCTAAACATCCCTATGTAGGTCAAGAAACTGGTCCTGGACTTGTATTAGTCGAAGGAGGCGCCTTTACTATGGGTAATACCGAAAACGACCTTAAGTACGAGCACAACAACACAGAACGTAGAGTAACTGTGCATTCTTTTTATTTGGACGAATGCGAAGTTACTAACCATGATTATGGTGATTTTGTGTATTGGTACCAAAGAGCGTTTAACGAAATGAACTCTGGTTTACAATCAGAACACACCTTCGCTGGTCAGAAAATCGACCCTAACTCTCAATTCGCTATCGGAGGTCTTTACAAAACTATACTTCCTGATACCAATTGCTGGAGAAGTAAATTAGGTTACAATGAGCCTTTTGTTGAATACTATTTCCGTCACCCTTCGTATCAAGACTATCCAGTCGTTGGCGTTAACTGGCACCAAGCTACAGAGTATGCTAAGTGGCGCACAGATCAGGTGAATACAATGATCCTCGACAGAGAGGGTCTAATTGATTATGATGCGGGTAACCAGGCCGTTACTGCAGATCCGTTTAACAACTTTAATACAAGAGCTTATCTTGCTGGTCAAGATAACGGAATTTTCAGTGGAGTGGTTGATGGTGCTGTTACCACTAAAAGAAGCGCAGGTAACATGATTGGTAATAAGCCCCTTCGTGATTACTCAAAAGCAAAGAGAAAAGATCAAAAGCGATTTAAGGTAAAAATGGAAGATGGCATTTTCCTTCCTGACTACCGCCTTCCAACAGAGGCAGAGTGGGAATATGCTTGTCGCGCAGCTATTGGAGAAACACAATTTGAAAATATCGATCAAAACAAGATCTATTCTTGGACAGATTACACCATCCGCATCAAGAATGGTAAAGAGCAGGATCGTGGTAAAATACGCGTCAACGCGATGCGTGGAAAAGGCGACTATGCAGGTATAGCTGGTGGTCCCCTAAACGATGGTGGTATGATTACAACACCTGTTTATTCCTACTGGCCCAATGCATATGGTCTTTACAACATGGAAGGTAACGTGTCTGAGTGGGTAATGGATGTTTACAGACCACTTTCATTAGAAGACATGGAGGCATTCATGCCATTCCGTGGAAACAAATTCCAACAAGTTGTGCTTAATCCTAATGGACCTGGTGGTCTTGCGGATAAGGATGATTTAGGACGTTTGAAATTCCAAGACGTAGTGAAAACTTCTATTAAAGAAGGCGGAAGAAGAAATTATAGCCAAGCGGATAATATTGGTTATAAAGATATGCACCAAGGACTCGAAGAGCCAGATTTGACCTACGAATATGGTGTAAGTAGTTTAATCAATGACAAAGCTAGAGTTATCAAGGGCGGTAACTGGACAGACCGTGTTTACAACACAACTCCAGGAACTCGTCGTTTCCTAGACCAAGACCAAGCCACTTCGTACCTTGGATTCCGTTGTGCGATGATACGCGTTGGTTCCCCTGTGGGTAACTCAGCTAAGAAGTACAATAAGCTTCCTGTAAGCGGTATTGATCGCAAGACGAAAAGAAGAAAATAAAATTAATTTAATCTATATTGAAAAAGCCCCGGAAACGGGGCTTTTCTTTTGTTTTACTTTTTTGGTATTAGACATAAAAAAAGTCCCAGAAAATCTAGGACTTTAGAGCGAGAAACGAGATTCGAACTCGCGACCCCAACCTTGGCAAGGTTGTGCTCTACCAGCTGAGCTATTCTCGCTTGCTTAACGTGAGTGCAAATTTAAGAGAAGTTCTGAAAAATCCTCGCACCCCATGGAAATATTTTCAAAAAAAGGCAGTTCTGTAAGCCGGGTTCTGTATCCACAGTTTTTGCCGTGGCTTCTATCATTAATCTAGGGAGATTCTCACGAATATCCTCCATCGACCTACCCTTCCGGCTCGCAAGCGATTGAGCGGGCCGCTCTTTGATCCGGATTTATTTGGTCTTTCAACGCGCAAGGTTTATCCCAATCCTGATTCACATCAGAACGAGTGAGCTCTTACCTCACTTTTTCACCCTTACCTCAACGAATTGAGGCGGTTTAGTTTCTGTGACACTATCTGTAGACCTTTCGGCCCCCTTCCCGTTAGGAAGTGCGCTGCCCTATGTTGCCCGGACTTTCCTACTCATTACTGAGTCGATAGAACGAACTGCCAGTGCAAAATTAGGTTATTGCGTTTTAAAACCCCCTGCCCTAGTGTATCTTTGTATAGAAGTTATGGCAGAATACGAAGCAGTCATTGGTCTAGAAATCCACATACAGCTACAAACTAAATCTAAAGCTTTTTCCTCAGACTCTACAGAATATGGTGCATTGCCAAATTCTCAAGTGAGTCCGATTAGTTTAGGACATCCCGGTACCCTACCCAAACACAACTTGGCTGCCATCAACAACGCCATTAAAATGGGCATTGCTTTGAGTTGCGATATCCGAAAGGTAAATCAATATTCAAGAAAGAATTACTTCTATGCTGACCTACCCAAAGGCTACCAAATTACTCAGTTCGATACCCCATTATGCAATGGAGGGGTGGTCAAAATTAGACCAAAGGATGCTTCTCCAAAGGAAATAAGACTGACACGAATCCATATGGAGGAGGACACAGGTAAGAGTATGCACGATCAGGATTTGGATGATACTCTCGTTGATTATAATCGTGCTGGAACACCGTTAATTGAGGTAGTCACGGAGCCTGATATTCGAACAGGTGAAGAAGCTTATGCTTTTGTTTCCGAAATACGACGATTGGTGCGTTATTTAGAAATTTGCGATGGCAATATGGAGGAAGGAAGTTTGCGTTGTGATGCGAATATTTCCATTCGACCAAAAGGAAGCCCAACCTTTGGGACCAAGGTTGAGGTGAAAAATATGAATTCCATTTCTAATGTAAAAAGAGCAATCGATTTTGAAATTAGCAGACAAACTGAAATGGTTGAGAGTGGTGAACGAATCATACAAGAAACCCGCGGTTTTAACGGATTGAATGGAACTACCTTCTCTATGAGAAAAAAGGAAGCGCTGAACGACTATCGTTATTTCCCAGAGCCTGATTTACCTCCCCTGATTGTTACTCAAGAAAATATAGAAAAAGTAAAATCGCAGATGCCTGAATTGCCTGAGGTTCTATACGATCGATTTACGAATAAATATGGCCTCACGGATTACGATGCCAATGTTCTCATTGATGATAAGGCCTCGGCTGATTATTTTGAACATATCGTAAAAGAGAACATTCCATATAAGGTCGCATCAAATTGGGTATCCGTTACGATACGTGGTTATTTGAATGAACAAGCCTTGAGCATTCAAGATTTTCCTTTATCACCCAAACAAATCAGTGAAATTATTCAACTGATTGAAAATGGCACGATCAACCATAGCACGGCCAGCCAAAAGCTATTTCCAGCCTTGTTAACGAGTCCCCATAAGTCTCCAAACGCACTAGTAGAAGAATTAAACCTCGCGACCAACACAGATACTGGTTTTATTGAAGAATTAGCAGATTCTATATTAGCTGAGTTCCCAGATAAAGTAGAAGCATACAAAAACGGCAAGAAGGGCTTACTGGGTATGTTTGTTGGTGAAATGATGAAACGCTCCAAGGGTAAAGCAGACCCTAAAATTGCAAAGGAAGCATTTTCTAAGAAATTAGATAGCTAATGGAATTCCTTTCTGAAATCCATTCCAAAATATACAACCACACAAACTCCGTTTGGTGTAAAATTGAAAACAAAGAATTCACCTACGGTGATCTAAAATCATTCATCCAATCATTTACGCCTGCTATAGCTCAAACAAGTGGACCTGTAGGATTAGTAATACGAGACGACTTTGAGACATACGCCTCCATCATTGCATGTTGGATGTGTGGCAGGTCATATGTACCTATTCAACCCAGTTATCCGGATTCTCGAATCAACGACATTGTTGAACTGAGTGAAATCCAATTCTATCTGGATTCACAATTCCACGCATTAAATATAGTTGGACTAAAATGCGTTACGCCTAGTAATGAAGAGAAAGCCATTGTATCCCCTCCATTAAATAATCATGATTTAGCCTACATATTATTTACCTCAGGTACGACGGGAAAGCCCAAAGGGGTCCCTATTTCATTTGGAAATCTTCAAGCATTCATTGAAGGATTTTTTGATTTAGGTTACGAACTGAACCAAAATGATAAATTCTTACAAATGTTTGAATTGACATTTGATTTATCGGTTATGAGTTTCTGCATACCTACTATGTTAGGGGCATCCTTCTACCCTCCATCTAAGAAGCTCATCAAACCCTTGGCATTATATGATACCTTGGAATCAGAGGAAATTAGTTTCGCCCTTATGGTGCCCTCCGCCATTGACATGCTCAGTCCCTATGCAGATGAAATGGAATTGCCATACCTAAAGATCTCACAATTTTGCGGTGAAGCACTTAAAATCCAACAAATACGTATTTGGAAAGAGGTATGTGACTCCACACAAATTGACAATGTATACGGACCCACTGAAGCCACTATCTATTGCACGAGATACACCATACCTCCAAATGTAGAAGATTGTAAGCATCATAACGGAATTGTGTGTATTGGTGAACCCATGACGCATGTTAGCCTTGGTTTAGGTAATGATAAGGAGCTCTATCTCGGTGGAAAACAAACCACCATGGGTTATGTAAAAGCCAACCCATCGCAAAAGGAAGTTTTTTTTGAACAGGATGAAGTTTGGTACTATAAAAGTGGTGATATTGGGTTGAGCGATGAGCAAGAATACTACTGTTTAGGCCGTATAGACGAGCAGGTTAAAATACAGGGTTATCGAGTAGAATTAGCAGAGATAGAATTTGCAGCAGGGAAGGTTTTCCCAAATAACAAACATAAATGCGTAGCTATTCAAACCACTTCCGGGTGGGAATTACATCTTGTATCTGAAGGTGTAAAAACCGGTGCCAAGATCACAGAAGTAAATTCTCACTTACCTTGGTACATGCATATAAAACAGGCTCATTCACTCACTGAATTCCCCTTAAATGCCAATGGTAAAGTGGATAAGAAACAGATCATTCTACAGCTCGGATTATGATAAGACAGGCCAGCCATCAAGATTTCGATTTTATTTACGAAGCGATTGTTCAAAGCGAATACTCTGGTGGTGATATATTCCCATACGAATCGCTATTCGGAATGAAACCAGCGGAGTTCAAGGAAACGGTTTTCAATATCTTCGAAGAGGAAATTGATGGTATGCCTTGGCATTACGAACATTGGTATATCAACGAATTAAACGGACATGCAGCCGGGGCTTTATGCAGTTGGGTCGAAGGTTCAGACGGATTATCCTCTGATCTATTACACGCACAAACGTTGAGTTTTTTATTGCCCGCACAATGGCAAGCAGCAAAAATAAAATTAGAATCATTATCAAGTGTTACCATCCCTCGTGTGAATGGCTTTGTTCAACTTGAACATTTATATACCTCACAAGATTTTCGAGGAAGAGGCGTTATGAGAGAGTTAATGCAATTCATTTTTGAAACATACTCGGGAAAACCGTTTGAAATCCAAGTTCTCAAAGGCAATATAAAGGCGGTGTCACTTTATGAATACATGGGATTTTCTGTGCAAAATGAAAAATGCAACCCAGCAATCAAAAACCTAGCTTTGTTAAGTAGCGATTGCAAATTACAACTCACCAAACAACATGAATAGAGAAGAAATCACATCGGCATTGAGTCCAATTTTTCACCGTGTATTCAATAACAATGAAATCATCATCACGGATGATCTAAACGCAGAAAAGGTAGATCAATGGGATTCCCTAACTCACCTAAACATGATAGCCGAAGTTGAAAAGCATTTTGAAATCAAATTCAAACTGAAAGAATTAATCGGAATGAAAAATGTGGGTGATATGATTGACTTGATTTTGCAGAAAAAGGGTGTATAATCGAAAACCCGCAATACTATTTTTAATATTCACAGTTGCCATATTTACTGGGTTAACTGCTATTTTTTCATGGGAAAAAACCAAAGGATTCTTTGAAGGTAACGGCCTCTTTTTTTACTCATACAATTATAAGACAACACAACCCACCCCAATTGTTTCCAATGTACACACCGACAGCAGCGCAATTGTCAAACCTAT
>VMCP01000210.1 GCA_008081305.1 Bacteroidota bacterium
GAAAACGCGCTTAAATTTTTCATTAATGCACAAAACTGGTCCAAGGAAGATAACATCGAAATGTTCTCCTTCTCTGCATTTGATGAGTCTTGGAAGATTTCAGCAGAAGGAGATGTTGGCGCTTATTGGGGAATTTGGGATAAGGACGAGAATTTGAAATTCTAATCTATGGATTATTCAGAAGTCTTAAAAATCCCCCACGGACAAGCCGTATGCTATTCAGGGTACAGAGATGGTCAACGCCCTGGTGAGAAATACCCTACGTACGAAGAGGTAAAGGAAGACCTACAGATTATCCAGAGTAAATGGAAATATATCCGTTTATACAGCTGCGATACACATTCAAAAACCGTATTAGAGGTCATAGAACAAGAAAGTTTATCTATTAAGGTAATGCTCGGTGCATTTATTGAAGCTGAAGTTAATAATGCCAATTGTCCATGGGGTGGTGTTTATTCAGATGAGCAATTAACGACGAACAAAAAACGAAATCTTGAAGAAATCAATCGGCTCATCGCATTCGCAAATCAATACCCGCATATCGTTTTTTCTCTCTCTGTAGGAAATGAAGCCTGTGTAGACTGGACAGATCATTTGGTACCGGTTGAGAAGGTCATTGAATACACCCGTTTAGTAAAAAAGAAGGCACAACAGCCTGTTACCTTCTGTGAGAATTATGTTCCTTGGTTGGATAAACTCGTTCCTCTAGCAAAAGAATTAGATTTTATCTCTATTCACACCTACCCCGTTTGGGAATACAAAAATATTCATGAAGGGATGAGTTACACCATAGAGAATTACGAGGCTATCCAAGAAAAACATCCCGATAAGCTCATCGTCATCACGGAAGCAGGATGGGCTACCCAATCCAATGGACTTGGGATTCCAAGAGAAAATGTGAATCAAGAAACTCAAAAATTGTACTTTAAAGAGTTAGAACGTTGGTGTGCGAACGAGAAAGTACTCACCTTTGTTTTTGAAGCTTTCGATGAATCATGGAAAGGCTCTAATGACCCTGATGAGCCTGAAAAACATTGGGGACTATATACCATTGACCGCATGCCAAAATTAGCCATGCAACCCGCGATGTACAAGTAATAATTTGTAAAGTTTTGTTTACATTGTCTTTTGATCTATTTTTGTAAACAAAACTTTACAAAAAATGACGAACGAACGTAAAAAAATCACCGTTATACTAGCGGTAGCTACCTGGACATGGGTTGGTTCCACGGCCTTAACCTCATTCGGACCTCGTTTCATCTGGTCTGAAGACAATTATAACCTATCCGCCTTATCCTTACTTCTCAATGTCATTCTTGGACTTTGGATGGTCATTAGCCTCAGAAGGCTATTTCTCAACTTTGACGAATTGGAACTAAAAATACATTTGGATTCATTAGCCATCACCCTAGGATTATCTGTTGTTTTTGGAATGGGCTTTAATATCTCTGAACAAATAGGACTTCTTCCCTTCAAGGCTGATATTAGTGCATTGATTATGTTCATGAGTCTGTGTTATTGGTTCAGTCTGATGATCAATAGACGTCGATATTTATGAAGAACAAACTTCAAGAGCTCAGAAAGAACCGGAAATTAACCCAAGAGCAATTGGCTGAAATTATTGGTGTTTCGCGCCAAACCATTAATGCGATTGAAAAAGATAAATTTGACCCCAGTTTACCTACCGCATTCAGAATGGCACAATTGTTTGAAAAGAAAATTGAAGATATCTTCCTGTTTAATGACAAAGATTAAGTCTTTCCTAAACTTAAATATTGGGATAATTCTATTAATTCTAACTTCTAATTCTGGGAGCTTAAAAAGTCAAACCCTCGTGGTGCTTGGTACCCTACAAGATGGAGGTTCACCCCATATGGGATGTGAGAAATCTTGTTGTCAAACAGCAAAATCCAATGACTTTGTAAGCTGCCTAGGTGTTTACGATGATTCAGGTTCGATCATGATTGATGCCACACCAGATTTTGAAGCACAAAGCAGATACCTGACGAGGATTAGTGGTCATAACAAATATTCTATTTTTCTAACCCATGCGCATATCGGACATTACACCGGTTTGATGTTTTTAGGGCGTGAAGTGGCAAGCACCAAACAAATACCTGTGTATGCAATGCCAAGAATGAAAACATTCCTTGAGCAAAATGGGCCTTGGAGCCAGTTGGTAAAACTCCGTAACATCGAACTCAATAAACTCCATGAAGACAGCTTAATTAAGACTTTAGACCAGTTACAAATCACACCTATCGGCGTTCCTCATCGAGATGAATTTTCAGAAACCGTCGGATACTCATTAAAAGGAAAAAATAAACGCGCACTGTATATTCCTGATATAGATAAATGGTCAAAGTGGGATCAGTCTATCGATTCACTCATCAAAATACATGATTATGTTTTCATTGATGGCACCTTCTTTTCAGATGGTGAGATCCCGCGCCCCATGTCTGAAGTCCCTCACCCTTTCATTGAAGAGTCTACAAAACGGTTTTCAAGTTTAGATCGCTACCATCGAAATAAGATCTACTTCATTCATTTGAACCACTCCAATCCTGCAAGGAATAGAGATTTCCAAGGCCGAAAAATCATTGAGTCTACAGGCATGCATTTCGCCAATTTTGGAGATACTTTTACGTTATAAGATTATGAGACCTCATAACACCGATGAATATTTCCTTTCAGGCTGTGGACGATGCAAACTCGGCGGAACTCCCCAATGCAAGGTTCATCGTTGGTCTGAGGAACTCGCCCTGATGAGAGAAATCATTCTGAGCACATCGGTAAGTGAAGAACTCAAATGGAGTACTCCTTGCTATACCTCCGAAGGAAAAAACCTGTTCATTCTCGCGGCATTTAAGGACTACATGGCCATAAACTTTTTCAAGGGTTCACTCCTCAATGACCCCAACAATCTATTAACCAAACCCGGTGAGGAGACACAAGGTGGTCGCCAAATGCGCTTTACAGAAACCTTGGTTATAGAGAAGCATCAAACTGAAATCATTCGTATGATCAATGAAACCATCCAAATTGAAAAGGATGGTAAAAAAGTGGAAAGTAAAACTGTTAACGAGGCTGATTACCCCGAAGAGTTATTACAAATATTGAATGAACAACCCGAACTCAAACGTGCGTTTGACACTTTAACACCAGGTAGAAAGAGGGGCTATCTGATTCATTTTGGATCAGCTAAACAATCCAAAACACGCACTTCACGCATTGAAAAATGTATCCCTAAAATTTTGAAGGGTAAAGGGTATATGGAATAGCCTTTACTACATTTGAACGTAGCTATGAAAATCATTAAAATCCTCACACTTGTTTTACTACTCTTAGGCGCTCTATTATTTGGAACCCTAGCGTACAATGGTGCATTTCAAAAAGTCAATGTCGAAAAAGGTACCCAAGGGGGCTATTGGATCGTAGGCTTCGATCATAAAGGATCCTATCAGGAGATTGGTCCAACTTTCAATAAGGTACGTGATATGGTGAATGCTGAGAATATTGACTCCAATTTGTATGTAGGGATATATTTTGATGATCCTGGAAAAGTAGAGGAATCAAAACTTCGTTCGATTGCTGGAATGATCATTAAAGACACCTCCTACTTGAGCAAACTCAAACCTAATTATCCTAAACTGAAATTATTCTCAGTTCCAAAGTCATATTCCTATTTCACTGATTTAGAAACCAAGGGAATGATATCCATGATTATTGCCGCGATAAAGGCTTATCCTGCACTAGGAGAATCCATCACCAAAGACAAAGCTGCGCCGAATGGCCAAGGCCTAGCTTTTGAGGAATATCACACCGGTTTTACACGGTTTGTAATGCAGGTAGAATAATCCCTACAAGGAAAAATCCACTTTGTAGTAGAACAAAGGCAATAGCCCCAATTGGTAGTTTACTCTACGATAAGGAGGCTCATTGATGTACGTGTAATTCAGAATATTACGATTATTGGTAATATTCACTAAATCGATTGCAAACTCATGCGATACATTTTTGGCGTTATACCGATAGCTTATCCTAAGGTCGAAGCGCATATACGGCTTACCAAATCGTTCGGTATTCTTTAGTTCATCCAACTCTCTGTATTCACGGAATGCGACTGAAGCGGTTGAATCAATGGGAGAAAAGCGTCGCGCACCCGCAAATGTTGCCTTTCCTCCTATATTGATGATATGCCTCTTTCCTATATTAAACTCTTTTGCAAACAAGGTATTAATGGCATAGTCTGTATTGAAGTCAGAATTACGCCAAATACCATCACTACCCACATATTCCGCATCAAATACACTCGCTGAAAACAAATAGTAAAATCCCCTAGAGAAAAAACGCTCCAAGGTAAATTCTGCGCCGTAGTTATATGCTCTACCCTCGTTCACAAGTCGATTTGGGAAAAAACGACTAAATCCAGAACCTGTATTGGCCAAACTAAAGGATGAAGAGACCTCTTCAACGGGGATATCCCATAGATTTTGATAATAGGTTTCTACCTTTATTCTACCTGCGGCCCCAAGGGTCATATCCCAACCCAGTACATAATGTGCACTTTTCGTCAGACCCATATCCAAATTATAAGGGTGAACAGAACCTGGCTTTTGGTAATAATATATATACGGGGATTGAGTTTGGGCGTGCACCCCAGTTCCAAAACTAAGTCGTTGCTTTTTATTTAATTGATAGGAAGCGGAAAAACGCGGCAATAGCCAGGCTGTGGAAACTTCGTATGCAGGGTGATCAAGTTGTGGGGCTTTATCCTTCATTAACGGGGAATATCCGATACCGAATAGTTGTGATTGAACACCGGCAACGGTGGTTAATGCTCGAGTCCAACGTTTCTTCCACTGAATATAAGGGATGAACATATCGCCCGTTCCAATGGCATTCCAACGGGTTGACCACGTCCAATAATTACTCAGATTAGGATTCAAGTTCAATCCAGAATCAAAGTATGTGTAGAAGTACCGTCGGTATTGTATCCCATATTTGAGGCTTGAACCAGGACGCAGCACATTGTTCACGAATAGATGTGTTCCTAATGATTGCTCCTGGAAACGATAATCCAAATTGGGCACCACGGAATCTAATTTCAGAGAATTAAACATCTCGTCCTCGCGATAAAATGTATCCAAAATGGTAAAAAAGGCGAGTTGATGTTTGGCATCAACCCCTTGGTGATTAAAACTAACAACTCCTTTGAAATATGAATGATCACTTAGTCTTTTTTGGTAGCTAGCACCAATGATTCCCATATCAGAACCAAAAAACTGATCTCTGTCGTTATCTCCGTACAGATTTCGGCTCGATTCTAACTTATCGGAAATCATGATATCGATATCACTCATACCTCCCATCCCGAAAAGCGAAAAACTCGCTTGATTTTTTAGGGGGAATTTCAAGTGAAATGAAGCATCCTGATAACGAGGAATAGCATCCGTCCCGATGGGTACATTCAGCGAATTCAACATGGTCAGCGTAGAATATCGGTAAGTCACTAGATATGATGCACCTTTATCGTTCAGAGGGCCTTCCGTGAGGACATCCCAACCTAAAATACCAAACTGGCTACTCACTTCGTGTTTTCGGGTATTGCCTGGCCTGAGTTTCAAATCAAAGGCACCTGAAATTCCATTACCATATTCAGCGGGAAATGCTCCCGTAAAAAAATCACTATTGGATAAGATTTTATTATTTATGATTGAAACGGACCCGCCCGTCGTTCCCGGTATGGCAAAATGATTGGGATTGGGGATATCGATACCTTCCACACGCCACAAAATACCTGCGGGTGAATTTCCACGGATCACAATATCATTTCTTGAATCGTCCGCTCCTTGAACACCTGCAAAGTTTGAAGCCATACGCGCAGGGTCACCCCGGCTACCGGCAAAACGATCTGTTTCCTCTACGGTAAACAACCTTGCAGAAATCAATGCAGCATCGTTATTCGTCTGATCATGATTCTTTCTTGAAGTGATGTTCACTCCTTGCATTCGATCCACAAAAACGCGATTTAATGGAATATAATAATCTCCTTGTTTACCCGAAGTTAGGATCATTCCGGGCATGGTTTTCACCTCATAGCCCTCGGCTTTAATGATGATTTCGTTTCTTCCTAAATGTACATTTGGAATAAAAAACCTCCCCTCTTGATCCGAAGTGGTCATCTGTACAGAATCTCTGTTATTCTCCCAAACTACTTTTATAGATACTCCTGACAACGGAAATTCAGTTTCTGCATCAGAAATTTTACCACCAACAGATTGGTACATCTGACCAAATACAGAAATTGCAAATGAAAAGATTAAGGTAGAAATGTATTTTTTCATAGCGAAGGATCAAATCTACGGTAAAACTAAAAGGCCTTTTCGTAAATCCGAGAAATTGCTTCGCACAAATCCCAATCTTTTGATGTAAGGGTATTGCCTGCATCGTGCGTGGTTACTTGCATTTTGATCGTGCAATATTCCCACTGAATACTCGCATGATGATTTTGACGTTCCATTTCCCCAGCACATTCTTGTATAAAAGCAGCAGCTTGCACAAACCGATCAAATTCAAACTCTACCGATAATTGAGCTCCATTTTTGTCCCACGCTTTAATCATAATCAAACAACCTAAATAGGGCTAAATCGTTTGTTTCCAAATGATTTAATTCTCATCAATTAATCCACAACACCCAAAGCGAGCTCTGTTATTCTCTAAATTGAGAATGTTATGGTATTCCG
>VMCP01000070.1 GCA_008081305.1 Bacteroidota bacterium
CGCCAGAAAATCACAACGCTCATTTTCAACAATTCCAGCGTGTCCTTTTACCCATTTAAATTTCACGTCAAACCCCTGTGAAACCTGAATGTACTCTTTCCACAAATCGGTATTTTTGACATTTTTCCAATTCTTTTTTACCCACCCTTGTAACCAACGTTTGGCTATAGCGTCACATACATATTTTGAATCTGTGTGTACTAAAATTGAGAGTTGCTTATTCTTGATATGTCTTAATGCCATGATTACGGCAAGTAGCTCCATTCGGTTGTTTGTGGTGTAACGAAAGCCTTCGGATAATTCTTTACGATGTTGACCATACATCATCACAACTCCATATCCTCCTGGTCCGGGATTTCCCAAAGCAGCTCCATCTGTGTACACAATTATCTCAGACATGACACAAACATACCCCTGTTTGATATCCCTATCAAAAAAAGTAATCACCCGTTCCTTTATTGAATACTTTTGTATCCATGAAGGCAGAAATTATCACAATTGGTGATGAACTATTGTTGGGACAAACCGTTGATACCAATAGTGTATTTATCTCAAAGGTCCTGACTCCTTTAGGATTTAACATCCATTACAAACAAGCCATTTCTGATTCTAAACAGGCCATTATTGAGAGTTTAGACCTGTCCATCAAAAGAAGTAAACTTATCATTATTACAGGCGGATTAGGACCAACCAAGGATGATATTACTAAACATACACTAGCCGAATACTTCCACTCGGATTGGAGGTGGGATAAAGATGTTTTAAAACACCTAGAAAGTATTTTTTCGGATCGAGGTAGAGAGTTACTTGATATCAATAAACAACAAGCCATGTTACCCGCACTTTGTGAAACCTTGTTTAATAGAAAGGGAACTGCTCCTGGTATGTTATTTGATATTCAAGGAGTTTGGGTAGCTTCTTTACCAGGAGTTCCATATGAAGTAGTTGAGATTATGGAGCACTCATTAATCCCAAAATTAAAATCTGAGTTCAATATAAAGCCCATTATCAATAGAACCCTAACCACTGCACTTATCCCTGAAAGTAAAATAGCTCAAAAATTAGAAGCGTTTGAGGAATCCATAAAGAACCGTTTCAGTTTGGCTTATTTACCGTCTTATAACATCGTAAAAATTCGATTAAACGCCTTAAATTCTACCATAACTCAAAATGAATTTGATCAAAAATGGGAAAAGTTAATCCATGAGCTAGGTGATTGGGTCGTTGACACCACCGACTCCCCTATCTCAGAACAATGGGCCAAAATCCTTATAGAAAAAGATTTTCAAATTTCTACCGCTGAAAGTTGCACTGGCGGATACATTGGAAATCAACTAGTAAGTGTAAGTGGTGCATCTACCTATTTTCAGGGAAGCGTAGTTTCTTATGCCAATCAAATCAAATCCAATGTTCTAAATGTCGATGCAGACTTAATTCAAAAATATGGAGCCGTTTCAAAAGAAGTAGCCGTTGCTATGGTGAACGGAGTTAGTCAAGTTATGAATACCTCGGTAGCCATTGCGACTACAGGAATTGCTGGGCCAACTGGAGGTACTGAAGAAAAACCAGTTGGAACCATATGGATAGCTGTGAAAATCAATGATCACATTTCCGTGAAACAATACAAACTTCGAGGTACACGAATCGAATTTATGTTGCGCGCATTCAATACCGCATTTGTTCAGTTTAAAAACCTCCTTCAGCATAGTAAATAGTTCAACATTCACTCCTATTAATAACTAACTTTGTTGCTTTCATGACAGAGAAAATTCTTATCTATGATTTTGGTTCTCAATACACGCAATTAATTGCGAGACGACTAAGAGAGCTTAATGTATATTGTGAAATCCACCCTTACAATTCAGAAATAAAGCCAGACACCCATACAAGGGGAATCATCTTAAGTGGTAGCCCTTGTTCTGTCAATGATGTAAATCCACCACAAATAGACGTAGATTCCTTGATTAAACAAGCACCTATACTAGGCATTTGTTATGGGGCCCAGTATATGGTTAAAGCAAGCGGTGGTGTGGTAAGTAAAAGTGAGCATCGTGAATACGGACGGGCAAAAATGATTCAAACGGGTGTTCAAAATGCACTCTTAGATGGCTTAAGTCATGAAAGCCAGGTTTGGATGAGTCATGGTGATACTATCGGTGAATTGCCAGCAGATTTTGAGGTTATCGCCAAGTCTGAAAGTATACCTGTGGCTGGATACGAAAGAAAAAACTGTGCTAATCCAGTTTTTGGTATTCAGTTCCACCCAGAAGTGTACCATTCAACAGAAGGTTTAGAGCTTCTGAGAAACTTCGCATTTGATATTTGTGGCTGCGAAGGAAGCTGGACGCCAGGACATTTTATTGAAGAAAACGTTGCGGACATTCAAAAACAAATTGGACCTACAGATCGTGTAATTCTTGGTTTATCAGGAGGTGTTGATAGTTCCGTAGCTGCAGCGTTGCTCAATCAAGCTATAGGTGATAGACTAACCTGTATATTCATAGATAATGGATTGCTTCGAAAAAATGAGTTCAGTGATGTGCAGGATAGTTATGAATCGATGAATCTTAATTTAAAGGCCATTGATGCCTCTGAGGAATTCTACAGAAAACTCGAAGGATTAACTGATCCAGAGGACAAAAGAAAAACCATAGGACGTGTATTCGTCGAAGTATTCCAAAGGGAAGCAGAAAAAATTCAAGATGCCAAGTGGCTAGCACAAGGTACCATTTATCCAGACGTTATAGAGAGTGTAAGCGTGAATGGACCCTCTGCAACCATAAAAAGTCACCACAATGTAGGTGGACTTCCAGAAAAAATGAATCTAAAGGTTATCGAACCTCTTCGTTCATTGTTCAAGGATGAAGTCCGTCGTGTAGGAACCGCCATTGGATTACCACAACATTTGTTAGGAAGACACCCATTCCCTGGTCCTGGTCTCGGAATCAGAATTTTAGGCGAAGTGAATCGAAATCGTGTAGAATTACTACAAGAGGCAGATTACATTTATATTCAAAAACTACGAGATGCGGGTTGGTACGATAAAATCTGGCAAGCTGGAAGCATTTTATTACCCGTTAATAGCGTCGGTGTTATGGGTGATGAAAGGACCTACGAACAAGTGGTTGCCCTACGAGCCGTTAGTAGCACGGATGGAATGACCGCAGATTGGGTTCATTTACCCTATGAATTGCTTGCGGACATATCCAATGCAATAATTAATCGAGTAAAAGGAATAAATAGAGTAGTATACGACATCAGCTCAAAACCACCTGCAACTATAGAATGGGAATAATATGAACAAAATCTTGAAACCGATAAATATACTTTGTTTCGTTTGTTTATCCTTGTTAAGCAAACAGGCTCATGCAGCAGATACCGCTGTATTAAGGATTGGTTTCTTACTACCCATTTACAACGATACCAATTCCAGCCAAAGTCAAAAAGCAATCGGACAGGCTGCATTAGATTACTACAGCGGAGTGAAGATTGCTTTAAGTAGATTAGAAACTCTCGGTTTACATGTTAACGTATTCACATGGGATTTAAACCTAACAAATGACTCGACATTAATTGATATTACCAAAAGCAAGGCATTTCAGACCTTAGATGTCCTAGTGGGTCCAATAGATCAAAAATCTACAAATACGATAGCATCACATCTTCAACACACTGATTTTCTTTGGATTTCACCACTAAAACAACTGAATTTACCTAATACCGTTAATTCTCTTAATTTTTTCGCAGATGATATGTATAGGATTCGCGGTTTGATAGGAGATCTACGTATTAAATATCCCAATCACGATTGGTGTTTAGTAACTCCAAAAGAACAAAACGAAAGAGTAGCCGTTTGGATAAATGAACTTCAAAAAGCTGGGATCAGTTATAAAAAGGTCATCTACAGCAACAATAAAATCTCCCCAAAACCACCACGAAAAGAAGAGGTTTTACTGATTAACGCAGGAACCAATAACTTTTCAAAGCTATCTCAATACAAAGCGATTGCAAGAAAATACGATAGCTATATAGTTGGAGATTTAGAATGGTATCAAAACGTGATGTCTATTGATGAAGTCGATGAAAAACGTATTATTTATCCTCAGATTAATATGATTTATGGGCTTGATAGTTTGACAGAATCATTTACAAAAGAATTTGTCGACTCATCTCTTGCCGAGCCTAGTAAATTTGCATTCATCGGATATGACCAATTAAATTACATTGGGCTAAACTTCTTGGCATTAGGCCATGATTTTTATCACCATTTCCCGAAAGGTGAACACACTGGACTTATCAATAACATCCAAATCACAAAGGCGACTGATAACCAATGGGTCAATACGGGTATGAGGTTAAATCAATTGGAATTTATTGAAGTACGGGAAATAGAAAACGAAGAAGACTCCGAACAGGATAAGAACTAACACTCTCTTGAAAAGGCATCCAAGACATTATTCTATCTGTTATGAGATAATTCAAAACTACAAGGGTGACATTCCCTTTCCGCTTTACTTTCAAAATATATCAAGAATCAATAAATCCTGGGGTAGTAAAGATCGACGGTCCTACCGCGAACTATCCTATTTATACCTAAAAAATATTGAATTCTTTGAGAGGCTTACCAGTGAAGCGGAGTTCGTAGAGACCTGGAAACAACTAGAAGAAGGTACATTAGCGTATTCTGAGGCCTACTCACGATTTGAATCCCATATTAGTAAAAATATAAACATCCAACAGCTCAATGATTGGTATCATAAAACAGGTCCAGTATTCGTGCATGCATTGGCCATAGATAAACTAAAGGATATTCTCCTTTGGAATCAAGCAGAACCTACCGATTATAAAAATGTAAAGTGTTTTCCTGCTAATAGTCCTATTCAATCATGGGTAGATAAAGGATGGGCTTATGTACAAGATATTTCGAGCTTTAAAGTCATCTCTGAAAATAAAGAATCATTTGTAGATAAGCGTATATGGGACACGTGTTCTGGTGCTGGAGGCAAGGCATTGAGCATTACAAGAATTGGGCAAACTAAGGAGTTGATATGTACAGATATCCGGCAAAACATCTTAGAAAACCTTAAAAGGAGGTTCGAAAATTCACCCTATGATACACCTATACATTTTACTTTCGATGTAGAGAAAGATTCTTTGAATGATCGACTAAAAAAGTCAGATGTTATTTTTGCTGACGTACCGTGTTCAGGTAGTGGCACTTGGCGTAGATCACCAGAACAATTGAATACGTTTTCTACCGATTTACTTGATAATTATACATCAAGACAGGGGAAAATACTCAATCGCCTATTAGGGATGAAAATGGCAAGTACTGTTATTTATTGTACATGTTCTATTTTCAAAGAGGAAAATGAAAATCTCGTAAGAAATGCTGTTAGTGAAAATGATGAGTATCTTTTAGAGAAAGAGTCCTACCTAGGGACTGATGATTATACGGAAGGTGATTATCTATATTACGCCGTATTAAAGCGCCCACTTTAGGTAAATAGCACCCCAAGTAAATCCGCCACCAAACGTACTTAAAATCAGGTTATCTCCCTTTTTAAATTTATCCTGAAAATCCCATAGGAGTAATGGCAAAGTACCCGCTGTGGTATTTCCATATTTCTGAATATTGATCAGGACTTTGGAACTATCTAAGCCCATCCTATCCGCAGTGGCATCAATAATACGTAAATTGGCTTGATGAGGTACCAACCAATCTACATCATCACTGCTTAGGTTGTTTCTTTTCATGACCTCGTAACTCACGTCGGCCATATTCGTTACAGCAAACTTAAATACCGTTTTACCTTCTTGATACACGTAATGCTGACGAGCTTCTACGGTCTCTTTAGTCGGAGGATTCAATGAACCACCCGCGGGTTGATACAAGAAATTTCTTCCCTGCCCATCAGAATGAAGCTTTGCATCAATTACACCGAATCCCTCTTCATTGGGTTCGAGTAAGACACAACCTCCCCCATCACCAAATATGATACAAGTGTTTCTATCTGTATAATCAATTATGGCGCTCATTTTGTCTACGCCTACAACAACCACCTTTTTGTACGTACCAGATTCAATGAATTTTGCACCTGTTTGTAACGCGTATAGGAATCCTGAACAAGCGGCGCTCACATCGTAACCCCATGCATTAGTTGCACCAATTTTATCAGCAACCACATTTGCTGTTGCTGGGAAAATGTAATCACCCGTGATGGTTGCACAGATGATGATATCTATCTCATTAGGATCGATGCCTTTCTTCTCCAACATTGGTAGAATGGCACGAGCCGCCATATCAGAGGTAGCCTTTCCTTCTTCTTTAAGAATACGTCGTTCGTGTATACCTGTACGAGTTCTTATCCATTCATCACTCGTATCAACCATCTTTTCTAAATCTGCATTGGTCAATACAGTTTCAGGAACATATCCGCCAACTGCGGTAATTGCCGCGTTAATCTTCATTTTTTATTCGTTTTCGGTCAGCAATATAGTAAATGCATCCTCAACCTTACGACAAAAATCACTTTCAACTGATTGTTTTGCCAACTCAGCCATTTTAACAAACGTTTCAGCTTTAGAAATTCCATGTCCAACAACAACTGGTGCTTTAACACCCAATACAAGTCCCCCACCGTGATTTTTAAAATTCAATCCATTTAGGAAGTCATCTTGCAATCCACGCTTCACA
>VMCP01000065.1 GCA_008081305.1 Bacteroidota bacterium
ACTCAAACACCGGTCCCATCTGCCACTTACAGGCCCCCCCCCTACGTTTCTAAATTTCCCATCTCCGTTGGCCCATGAATTGCAAACCAATCCCGCACTTACATCCGTGCTATCGGATTCAACCGTTATGATATAATCAAAGTCAACAGGGATATCCTTACCAAAGGATGCATTACAGGTGATTCGACTCAAAGGAATATTAGAACCCATTACGGTATCTACGGTGATCGTATCACTTGCAATGGGGCTCCCGCTGGGTAATGAATCAATACCAGCTTTATAAAGATTACAAATCAGATTGATTTTTACTGACCGTGCTGGTGTTGGTGGTAATGAAAAGGCAAAAAATCGAAATCCACTTACCGTTATTTCCTGCGGGGCGCCAAAGAATTGCCCTAGTGCAGCCCCTTTTCTCACGGATACGGTGTTGTAAGCCGTAGAACCATATGAAGGAAATGTACTTGTATCGCCCGTACAAGCCGTTGGCTTTGATGCGCTCCTTTTGTTTACGGATGATTGAGGATTTATTAGTTCGGGTATATCATTGATGATCGGTATGTTAGGGGATTCTAATTGTGCTTTTAATGGGAGGCATAAAAATCCAATAATGAACCAGATTAGTAATCTTTTCATAATTGTAATTAAGTAAATAAGAAGTTGAAAATCAAGCAATAAAGGCAAACTAAAATATAATATGCTTCATCTGTGACCTAAAAGTTATAAAACTTTAGTCTTACGACTAGGTCACAGGAAATGGTTTGAGTCGTTAATCGATTTAGATATGAATGTTGCACATATTTCGAATAAACACTCCTTAAGACTCAATTCAAAAAATGGTAGTGTAAAAGGCGAACGCTATATAGCCGGTAACAAACACCTTTGCTACGGTTCCAATTAAAAACCCTAAGAAAGCGCCCAATCCAGATTTTAGAGCGGTTTTATCGTCTTGACCTGCCCATAACTCTCCTACGACAGCTCCCGCAAATGCGCCTAATAACATTCCGAAGGGACCCAGAAAGAGACCCACAAAAAGGCCAATGAAACTACCTATTTGACCCGCTTTGGTTCCGCCACTTTTTTTCGTTCCCCAAATGGGTAAATAATAATCCAACACCGTTACGCCAATAGCTAATATGGTGCAAGCTACAAACGTGCTGCTTGAATAATCAATACTACTTTCGGGGAGTAAAAAGACAAGGAGATAGCCCAACCAAGCTATGGGCGGTCCAGGTAGTGCAGGAATGATGCAACCTAAAAATCCTGTAAAAATCAGTAAGCTTCCCCCTAATAATACCAGTGCTTCCATTAGTTATACTCTTTACCTTGTTTTTGTTCGAAACTCCATCGATCCCAGTATCCTTTTTGATGCATGATTTTATTTCCTTCAAAAGTAAAAAATCCGCAGCCCTCTAGTCCATTAGGATCCTTCCATTCTAGCACGGCTTCATTGCCTTCGATAATAAGACGTTGAGGTTGGCACACCATATCAAAGTGTTCAAATTCGTAACGAAACATTTCGAGAATATCTTTTTTGCCTATTCGCTTGATGCCGGTTGCCACCTGAAAGTTAATGGCTTCTTCGTGGTACAAGTCCGCTAAGAGAGAGGCTTCCTTTTTATTGAATAAGTCTACCCAGCACAACATTAAATCTCTGATCATCTCAGTCAAAGATATGTGCTTGAAATGCCTATTTCAACTATGCTTGGTATTTATCAAATCACCAACTGTTTTTGCTGCGATTGTAAAACTCAAAGTTGATTTTGAAAAAACTACGCGGTTGTTCGAATAGGTTTGAATATCCAATACAGTAATAAAGACCAATTTTAAATCGCTCTCTCCAGAGCTTGATCAGCTTATCGACACCGGCGTAAGCTTCTACAAAAAATAGATTCCGACGCTCAGGTGCATATAACAAATTGGCGCCAATACTCTCGTACATTTGGAAGGACTTCATGAAGGGGATTTTATTGATCAGTGCCCCGTTAAAATGATGTCGGTAGTGAACCTCGTAGTATCGATTGAAGGTATTAAAGGTGCTATCCAAGGTTTGAAAAGCATACATGGGAGGGGTGAATAGAAAATCATCTCCTCTGCGTTGATATCGATAATCAATCAAGCTAACATTATTTCTACCCATAAAACTTCCCGAGGTAGCTCTGATTTCACTATTACCAGCCGTTCCCCAAGGGAAGGCATGTTCAATACGGTACTCTAAATAGTCATAATCAATGGTACTACCAAACAAGTTGGGTATGGCCCTTTTATACTCCACTGAAAAGGTGGGCCATTTTGAACCAAGAATGATTTTTTGTTTAGGTTCAGAAATGTATTTCTGAAATGGAGTATAAGACAAACGAATTCGACCAAAAATGGCGAGATGAGAATTGAAATCAGTAGGTGTATTGTTTTCGAATAAGCTATCACCTGATGGTGAAAATTCGAAATCTGCGATACTCTGTCTGTCGCTGATTTCCCCTGTGATTCTTAAGAAAAGACCATTTACAATCTCCTGGCGATGGTAAACCGTTAGATGGTTGTGCTGGTAAAAGTTGTCCCTTCTGAATAAGTCAATATAAGCTGCGAATGGATTAATCAATCCAAAGTCTCTTCCGGCTTGAATGAAAACACGTTTTCTCTTGTATGGGTCATACAACGTGTTAAGTGCGACACTTCCTCTTAAATCTTTATTTAGTATACCGTAGGATAGGTTGGGTAATAGTTGGACCTCCTTTTTTGAATCGAATGTCTTTTTGATTCTATTCGCAAACAGCAAACGACCTCCTCCTGGCCACCAGGGTTGGTAAAAAAGCCATAAGGGCTGGAATGCCATGTCTATACCTTTTCTTCTATCCCTAAATTCTTGGCCCTCCAAGACAAGGGAGCGAAAAGACACCTTGTTTGTGATAGCTTCTAAACTGTCTAAATATCGGTCGGATGTGCGGACACGTTTGATGCTATCGCTTTGGTTAACAAATTTCTTTTCGATGGCCAATAAGGGCTGAACGCGGACCTTATTCCAATAACTCGTATCTCTTTCATAGGCCTCTTGTTCGGTGCGCGATAATTCTAAACCAAAGTGTCTTCTTGGGAACTTCGGATTGATTTTTACGCTGTCGTATTGAACTTTAGTTTCACCGTAATAACGAATACTACCTGCTTTATTTTCATAAACAAAACGTTGCGAATCAATGAAAATCAAACTATCCTGATTGATCCGATAATTTTGAATGAGTTTCATGGCATGGTATTCGGCCATAAGATGTGGAGGGATATTTAATTCGATGCGGGATGCATAAAAAGATGTATCAACGAGATGTATTTCCCCAGAAAAAGTTGCGTTGGATACTTGTCGCCCTCTGAATTTAATTTTCAAGACCCGGCCATGAGTTGGATGCTGATAACTCTCAACAAATTGAAATCGATAGGCGAGTATGGCATTGTTTGATAGAGGGGATAAAATGGGTAATGGACTTAATGCTGGCAAAGACATTAAGTTCTGATAGATATTAAAGTCACCTTCGGTAGTACTCAAATAAAACAAACTACTTTTATCGCCCCGGATACTCACGCCCTTTCTGTATTCCTTGATTTTATTTGGTGGTGCCCAGTCTCGGTGCAGGTGAATTTCAGCCATGTTGGCTTTGATCAAATCTGCGTTGATTTTTTTCTCTTCGCGGGAGTCAAAATTTGCCCGCATATATCGTTGGGGATTTTCAATTCGCTCAAATGCTTTGATGTAAACTTCCGCACTTTGGGCAGGAATTCGAGAGCTCCATACTTTCCGACGAGCAATGGCCTTTCTCATCATTTTAGGACCTGGGTCCTTCCATTTACTCGTAATTTCAACAGGTTCAACCCGAGGGGTCGTGCGCTGTAACATGATGGAAAGGGTGTCGTTTTTTTCATCTCTGGCCACATAAGACAGTCGATAATCGGCGTAATCAGGGTGGTTGAATACTAATTTGTAAGATCCGGGTCTAAGGTTCAACCGGAAGTATCCATCCAGTCCAGATTCTCCAAGTTTTGTGCCTATCTGATTGAAGATTTGTACTTGCGCTATGGGAGCAGCTTCATTATCCAAAACTAAACCTAATAACTGTTGGGAGCGAACAGGCGAAACCCAAAGTAGAATGATCCAAACGCAATAATAAACGCGGGGTCTAAAGAACCGATATTTCTTGACTCGTATCATTTCCAAAATTGAAAAAATGATTTTTCTTCCTTTTGGGGTTGGATACTGGGTATTTTCTTATACCTCGTGTTGATATAAATCGGGGTGAATGGAATGGGTTGATTTAATTTGCTTGGTTTGTTTTGGATGTCCCAAACAAATCGATCTAGATTTCTTTTATCATCTGGGAGTTGATCTAACGGATAAACGGCCCCTTTGGGTTTGATATAAAAATGTACTTTATCTATTTGGTTTTGATTAAAGGCGAATTTCATGTGCTCACTTTCAACCGAAACGGCCGAAGTGACTTCATCATTTTCTCTAATGTAATAAACGCTTTTACCTTTTCGATAAACCCAACTTTTTTCTATCCGTTGTTGCGTGTCCATTTGATAGAATACCGAATCGCCTTGGATTTGGCTGTAGTGACTGGAGTCTTCTTTCATCACGATAAGTGCATGATAGAACAATGATCCATAACGAAGTTTTTTTTGTTCAATTTGAAAATTAATTGAATCACCAGAAAGTCGGCTGGCCGAGTCCCAAACCACCGGTTTCTCGCGAAGTCTAATGGTGCTATCCAATGAAGAGTAAAGCAGCTTACCAGCGGTGGCCGCAGTATTTTTTTGAAATAACCTAACAGAGCCTAAGGCCTGAGTGTATTGCGCGCGTTTAACCGTGTCTTTCCACACCGTCAAGGTATCTCCGTAAATGTACATGCTATCTTTATCCGCTTTCACGGCCAAAGCATTGCCATATACTTGTGCCCAATGTAGTCCTTTACGGTAAATGGCTCTATTGCCCCAAACCTGTGCATTTTCAGAAGAATCATACAGCCAAACATTTCCAATGGCCACGCCAAAACCATTTGTTTCATCAAAAATGGCCGTATCCGCCATCAGATGTTGCTCGTTGGAGGTGTAATTAAATCCATCCGTGAAATAGCCCTTCCTCTTATCCGTATCGTAATACCCTTTGAAAAGAATGATTTGCTCTTTCTCCGAATTGATTTGTGTGTAGCGATAAAAGCGAGCCACCTTATCTTCGGTATGGTATACCAAGGTATCCGTTTGAATGATGTAGTCAGGAGTTTCTAAAATCACATTGGTTTTGAATCGCACCTGTTTATTGTTAGGGTCATAGTATCCCACTCGGCTTTTTAAATAATTTTCACCGTCTTTTATGAATGCACCCGATCCGTAGTTTCCAATTCGGCTGGTGGTTTGATACTCTAACCATGGAGTTTCAATTTCAAGATCTTGGTCGGTTAGTTTCACGGCCCCTTCAACACGAGCAAGTTTTGAAGCATTGTTGTATACCAATCTATTTCCGGTGACTTTGGTGCCATTGGTGTTGGTGATTTTTACATTCCCTGTGCCTCGAAGAACATCATCAACCGGGTCGAAAATGGCTTCGTCACAATATACCACGGAACCCTCTTGTTCAAATTGTACATTTCCTCGAAGTAGTTGCCCTTTATGCCCATTAACCTCCATGGATTTCATTCTCTTTGCTTTGAGGTTTATGGGTTGAGAGTTGAGCAAATAAGGCAATAAAAAAAACGAAGCCATCCATATGGTTCTCAGAATTTGCGGTACTTTGCAGTGGATCTTTGGGGAATTCATCCGAACAAACCGCAAATTACATGTTAAATTCCATTACAGAAGCAAATGCTCGGCGAGCTTGGTCCTTAGAACGACGGCAAACCCTTCTTACGTTGAGTGGTGGTAAGGATTCTATGGCTCTTTTTCATGCGTTTGTGTCTTTGGGGTATCCATTTGCTGTTGCTCACGTAAATTTTGGTTTGAGAGGTGAAGAGAGTGATGCGGATGAGTTATTCGTTCAACGAGCATGTGAAAAAAAGGGTGTTCCTTTTCATTCATTCAAAGCTCATGGAATTAAAAAGTTACGGGGTGAGTCGACCCAAATGTGGGCGAGGAGGGTACGTTACGATTTTTTTGATAAAATTTGTTTGAAAGAGTCATATGATTGGGTAGCCACTGCGCATCATGCAGGTGATAACCTAGAGCATTTCTTGATTTATTTTTATCGTAATCAAGATGATATTGCATGGCGTGGAATCAAAGAACAGAATCTGCGTGTGATTCGACCTTTGCTGCACGTTTCACCTGAAGAATTGGATACATTTCGGGCGAAAAATCAAATTCAATGGCGTGAGGATTCTAGCAATCAGAGCAGTGATTATCTCAGGAATATGATCCGAAATAACATTTTGGCTGAAATGGATGAATACCCTGATTTGGTGAATTTATTTGGTTCAGTTTCTACGGAAGTGGCTGAGATTGAAAGGAAAAAACTAGAAAGTGCAGAGGCCATATGGCCCATGAATGATTTGCATCGTGCTGCTTGGATTATTGAGCAAAGTAGCTATTCACATTGGAGATCTATCATCAGACCGAAGTTGTTAAAACTTGGTTTTTTTCCATCGCAAATAAAACAAGCCTTACGCGAGAAA
>VMCP01000240.1 GCA_008081305.1 Bacteroidota bacterium
TTTTATGTCTTAACCTGTTAGCTTATTCGTTCATCCAGATAACCTTATTTTTAAACGTTTGACCTGTTTCCGAAATCATATGTAAATATCACAGAGCGAGGCTTCCGTTAATGAATATCTTACTTTTTTAACTCTTGTGTCCAGATGATTTTGCCTGTTTTATCTTTGATTTTGACAGCAACTAAACGATTTTTTCTTGGACCAGACACGGTTATTTGGGCGTAATTTTGTTTTCCAACATACGTTTCAGGAACCCGAAGTCCATTGATTTCATCACTCATGTGAGCGCCACTTGTCAACGGTGATACGGTGATATCCCAAATAGTGGGCTTTCCCTCTGAGGATAATTTACTGAGTTCCGTATGATGGCGATCGCCATCGATAAAGATCACACCTTCAATGTTTTCTGCATATATGAAATCAATGATATCTTGCCTTTCTTTATCGAAACCATAATTGGTATACGATTCATATACGCCCGCATCGTTTAAGAATTGACCACCCATGGCAACGAATTTATAAGGTGCTTGAGATGAGGCTAAGGCATTTTTTAACCATTTCAATTGTTCTTTTCCAAGGATGCTACGTTCGCCGGTTTTTCTTTCGTTTACACTGCGGTTGTAACGATTATCTAGTAAAAAGAAGTCGATATCATTCCAAGTAAACATGCTGGAAATACCTGGAACCCCAGCAATCCCATAACTTGGATTAGCCCAGAACAAACTGAATATCTCCTTTGAGGTTTCTTTATTCCAAAAAGAAAGGTCGCTGTTGTTTGGTCCATAATCATGGTCGTCCCAAATAGCGTAATGATGCATTTTTGCCAAAAAGGGCTGAAGGTCTTTTTCACTTCGCGTTTGTGTATTTCGGTATAACATACCGGAGCGCGTATTCCAGTCCACTTCTCGGTAATAGGTATTATCACCTAACCACAACATAAATTCGGCATCTTCGGAACTCATATTTTTGAAGATGTCCGTAGATTGACCGTAAGGTTTTCCAGGTCGATCCGTTAATGAATCATTAATATAAACACAACTTCCAGCCAGAAAAGAAAACGCTGGTGGATCCTTTCTATACTGCCAATGTTCTTGTGTTTTGAAAGTTAGGGGATAGGGTATATCTAACCAGTCACCTTTTACAGCAATTTTGTATTCGTAAGCGGTAGATGGTTTTACCTCATCGGCTATTAAAGTAGCAGTGTAGCCATCTATCTTTTGTGTGGTTACTGAAGCGGTGTAGTGTTTTTCTGTGGGGTTACTTTTTGGGTAATACTCTATCTGTACTTCAGCAGGACCATCGGTTTGCAGCCAAATGGCAACTTCTTGAAAATCTGCGTAGCCCAGCATTGGCCCGGATTGGAGCTGAGCTTGTAAAATTGAAACACATCCGAGTAGGATGGTAAATAAAAGCTGTTTCATTTGGGTAAGTTAGTGGTTTATTTTTTTAAAGCTTTAACGTATTGCTATCATCTATTTTATTGGCTTAATCCAGTTGATTTCCAACGCGTTGTTTCTGAGTTCATCTATGAACGGTTGGTAATCATTTTTGAGGAAATCTTCCAAATTTGTAGCTATTAATTCACTGGATTTTTTCGCATTTTTAATGGCATTAGATACATTTTCACCCGGGTTTTCGGATGATCGGAGTAAAGACCAGGCGTTTTGCAACTCATCATTGAGCCTGACCGTTGCTTCTTCATAGTAGCGATATCCTTTTGGTAACATGAAGCGCAATTTGAAACTATCGATGGTCTGAATCATGGGTTTACTTCGGTTAATGGTTTCCTCTTTAATTCCATCGGTAGCGTAGTTTAATCCAGTAAGTGCTTTGAGGTTGAGTTCACAGGTTTTTAAGGTTTCAAAATTTTGGTAGGCCTGATCAATGATTTTGGTTAATTTATTGAATGCCTCCAGCTTTTTCAAGTGGCTTTTCTGATCCCATTTCCTCAAAGGACCAGGCAATACCTCACACCAAATGCTATCTAGAAATAGTAAGGTGTCTCCTTCATTGCGAAGAATGATTTTATATTTCGCTGGTGCTACAGATACACCACTAGGTAGGGTGGAGTCGATTTTTGTGTTATGCGTTGGAAAACGCTCACCATCCATACACATGTTCCAATAAACCCGATGTAATCGGCTGCTATCTACAGAGAAATGTTGTTTACGGATTCTTGCTCCTTGGGTATCGTAAACCTCCAACACGCATTTTTCCTTTTTCTTTTCTGAGGATAACCAAAAGTTAATGGCAACTTGACTGTTTTTATTTGGGGCCGTAAAAACACCTGAGGTATTGTAGTGACCTCCTTTATTTCCAATATAATCAACCAATAAACCAGCTTTGGTATGGTCAATATGAATGATTTTAGTCGGGTTTTTATTCTGAGCGATAGATTCCAAAACACCTAAGTCATCGATGACCCAAACTCCTCTACCAAACGTGCCAATGATGAGGTCATTTTCTCTCGATTGTATTTTAAGATCTGAAACCGGTACTGCAGGGAAACCTTCTTCCCATCGACGCCATGTTTTTCCTTTGTTTAAGCTAAGCCATAGGCCTCGATCCGTACCCATGAATATTAAATTTGGAGTATTCGGGTGGGGCAACACACACCGTACGTAACCCATCTCCTTTTCAATCTTCTCCTCTTTTTCCAGGTCATTCCAACTTTTAGTATTTTGTATTTTTCCATTGGCTTCAACTCGGTTGTGGTTGACTATTCGCTTCCAGTTTTTTCCGTGATTTCCACTGTAAAACACGTACGATTCCCAATCGTTTTGACGGTAATTATTGGCCACAACCCAAATTTCATTTCCATTGGGTGAAACATGGATATACGGAATCCAAGCATTTTGGGGAAGTTCTTTGATATTGCTGGCTTCATTCAACCAAGATTTTCCGCCATCTAAGGTGTGTTGAATATTCCCATCATCGGTTCCAACCCAAATTTCATTCTTGATTTCTTTAGGCACGGCAATGGATAGAATACTGCAATAGTTTTCGGCGCCCGTGGCATCGACGGTTAGACCTCCACTTTCAGATTGTTTTAATTTTGAGCTGTCGTTTGTGGTCAAGTCTGGGCTTAATATGCGCCATGTTTTACCCTTATCCGAACTATGATGCAAGTATTGACTTCCAAAATAAATGCCGCTAGGATTGTGTGGGTCTACCAACATGCCTGCATTCCAATTGAAACGCAAGGGTTTACCGCTTGGGTGTTGAGGTCGTATGGGTTGTGAAACATGAGTAGCGGTATTGATATGATATACATTTCCACCTTGCCACATAGCATAAACTTCTTTGCTATTATCTGGAAGCGGAGCGACATCAAAACCATCACCAAAAAGGACCTCTTGCCATTCATGATTTTTAATGGGTCCTCGATTGAAATGATACCCAGGACCTATCCAACTTCCATTATCCTGAAGTCCACCATACACGTTGTAGGGTGTTTCATTGTCGACATCGATGTGATAAAACTGTCCGATGGGAATATTTTCAGCAAAGCGCCATGTTTTACCTCCATCGTATGAAATATTTAAACCTCCGTCGTTACCATTAATGATATAATCTGGATCATCAGGATGAATCAAAAAAGCATGGTGATCAGGATGAATACTACCCCAATCGGCTAGTATTTTCCAATGCTCACCAGCATCTTTAGAATAGCTAACTTGAGACCAAATACTAAATACACGGTCCTCAATCAAAGGGTGCGCATAGATGTCGTGATAATAGAAAGGGCGGTTTCCAGCATTGGCCTCGGAACTGATTTTTTTCCAATTTTTACCACCGTCTTCACTGCGATAAAACCCGCTGCTTTTAGACTCAATGATGGCGTATACACGATTGGGATTAATTTCTGGAATGGCCAACCCGATGCGGCCTAATTCACCTGTAGGTATGCCATTTTTCTCGGTTAGTTTATCCCAATGATTTCCGCCGTCATAAGTTACGTATAAACCACTCCCTGGTCCTCCACTGCGAAAGGTCCATGGTTTTCTTTCATGATCGTAGAGTGCCGCAAATAGTTTGTTGGGGTTTATCGGGTCCATGATCAAATCAGCACAGCCGCTATTTTGATTCGTGTATAGTATGCGTTCCCATGATTTCCCCCCGTCGTTACTTCTGTAAACACCTCTGTTAGTGCTTTTCCCCCAAATACTCCCGAAGGCGCCAACAAAGATTTCGTTGCTATTTTGTGGGTTTATCACAATTCGATGGATGTTTCTTGTTGCCTGCAGCCCCATGCATTTCCAAGTTTTTCCGCCATCTAGACTTTTGTAAATTCCTTTACCGCTATTATGGCTGTTTCTAGGGTTCCCTTCTCCAGTTCCCGCCCAAATAATATCGGGGTTATTCGGATCAACCGCTAATGCGCCAATACTCTGAACGTTTTGCTTATCGAATATGGGTTTCCAAGATGATCCACCGTTTACGGACTTCCATACACCACCACTCGCAGCACCTACGTAAATGGTATTTCGGTTCATTTTTCCTTTTGGACTTTTAAGAGGAACCGCAATGCTAGTTATTCTACCACTCATGGCTCCGGGTCCAAGGTTTCTTTTAGGGGTTTTGGTTAAAACATCTTTAAGCGGATCTTTATAATTGATTTGAGCATTTATACTTTGAGAGCATAAACCCAGGATAATTATGAGAAATGTGTAGCGGCGGAAATTCATGTTTTTCAAATTTAGGAATCCTTTCTATTGAGAGTAAATCATCAGGAAATAAAAAGCTAACGAAATACCTGTGGAGGAGATTAGGTTCAAGATTATCCCATTTTTAACCATATATCTAACCGAAATCTTTCCACTACCAAATACCAACGCATTGGGTGCGGTTGCTACAGGAAGCATGAACGCACAAGAGGCACTCAATGTGGCCGCTCCAAGTAAAAACAGTGCGGGAATATGGCAAATTTCAGAGATGGGAAGTAAGATGGGTAACATAACAGCGGTAGTGGCTAGGTTAGAGGTGATTTCAGTGGTAAAGTTGATCAAAAGAACGGTTGACATGATGACAAACAGCGGATTCCAATTTTGCGCGTATACTTCAATGATTGAACCCAACCATGAAGCCACTCCAGTTTGGTCAAAAGCCGAAGCGAGACTCAACCCTCCACCAAATAAGATAAGGGTCCCCCATGGTAGTTTTTGAGTATCTGACCAGGATAAAATGGGTGCCGCTTTGTTTTTATCGTAGGGAATAATCAATAACGATAATCCCCCAATAAGCGCAATATGCGTATCATTTAGTTGGGGTATAAAGACATTCAATAAGGGTACACGAAGGATCCACGAAAAAGCTGTTATTATAAAAATCAGAAGCACTGTTTTTTCAGATCTCGTGATCGTAGAATTTTGTTTTAGATCCTTGACTTTTAATGAGATGCCGTTCGTTGAAAACGGTCTTTTTAAAATCCACCAAGTAATAAATAACAAAAACACAGATACGGGTAAGGCTATACTCATCCATTTGATAAAGGAAATTGGTTCATTGACCTGTTGTTCCAATACTCCAGAGAAAACCAAATTTGGAGGTGTACCAATCAAGGTAGCCATACCACCAATTGAGGCGGAATATGCAATACCTAACAATAAGGCAGGTCCAATTTGTGGATTATCTTTTTCAATTGTTCGGATAACGGCCAGTGCCATCGGTAGCATCATTACTACAGTAGCGGTGTTGCTCATCCACATAGAGAGCAAGGCAGTACTCAACATAAACCCAAATAATAGTTGATGTGGTCTAGTGCCAACGGTTTGAATGATAAGGTGAGCCATTCGCTTATGAAGGCCGGTTTTTTCTATTCCAAGGGCAAGAATGTAAGCACCTAAAAATAAAAATATTAAGGGGTGAGCATATGGAGCAGCAACGGCCTTCATCGGCATCTTTGCAAAAAGAGTGAACAGTATAATGGGTAACAAAGCGGTTACTTCCATAGCAACGGTCTCTGTCACCCACCAAAATGCCATCCAAGCGGCGATGGACAATACCGACTGTCCTTCTGGACTTAAACCGGTGTTCTGTGTTAAATAAAAGATGATGTATGCGATTAACGGGCCTCCAGATAATTTCAGTGCATTTAAAAATTGACCTTGAAAATTCCGCATTTCCAAATATAGGATTATTGGCTATGGCTGTGGAATGGGTGGTGGCAAAAATTGGTATTTATCTCCTAAATCATTAAATTGAGGGTGAAGTTTAACCATAAAAACCAAGGCTATGAGTAAGAAAAAAGAAGATATTGGTAAACTATACCACAAACTGCATCAACTGCAAAAGAGAATGACTCGTATGGAAGAAAATGCTGGTCATTCTGACGAAAAACAACAAATTCGTCAAACTAGAATTAATGAATTATTGACTGCTATTAAGGGTAGCGGTCGTAAAAAGAAACGAGCATAACTTTGTCGTATGCAAAGGATGATTACAACCCTGAGTGCGCTCGGGGTTTTTTTATTTACAACCCTGCTTAATGGGCAGGCTCAATCAAAAGCCTACATGCAGTATCAACAGCAGGTAGATGAAATATTTACTGAGTCGGGGACAAAAGGACAGGCGGAGGCCAGAGGAGGGGAGGGGGGAAAAGAGAGGGGGGCGAGA
>VMCP01000025.1 GCA_008081305.1 Bacteroidota bacterium
AGAAGAGAATACCATAAATTTTACTCCGGGTCAATTTATAATCCTTCAAAAGGAACTGAAAGACGGCGAAATACCCCTCCAGAGAAGCTATTCTATCGCAAACATCGAAACGAATGTCAAAGAGATTGAACTTTGTATAGTCATCAACCAAACAGGCGTATTTACGCCATGGTTATTCTCTTTAAATATCGGAGACCAAATTCAGGGTAGTGAACCACAAGGGTTGTTTAATCTCAGTGAAGTATCTTCTTCTGTGCCGTATATATTTGTGTGCACTGGCACAGGGGTTGCGCCTTTTAGGAGTATGATTCAAAAGGTATTAAACGAATCAAATAACCATGTTTATTTGGTTTTTGGTAACCGAATAGAAGAAGATATTCTTTACCGTGAATATTGGGAGGCTCTTTCTGATAGAGAGGAGCGATTTACATTCATCCCAACCCTTAGTAGGGTGTCGAAATGGATGGGTAGAACCGGTTATGTACACGATATCTACAGGGAATTATTGGAGAACGGAGAAGATGCTAGAATATACGTTTGCGGCTGGCAAGAAATGTGCAAGGAAACAAGAACCAACCTAAAATCAATGGGGTATAATCGACGCCAATACCATTTTGAACAATACGATTAGTAAATTTTTGGGTAAATTTTGGTGATGTGGGCTTTTTCCCCTTAATATTGTACGTGTTGCTGATATTCACTCAGCCACATATTTAGAATTCCCACTTACTATTTTATTGAATACGGATTATATGACCCAATCCCCTGATTTTGCGAAGAAGAGTGTGGCTGAACTGCGTGTGTTAGCCGAAGCATTAGAAATTGAAGGATTTTCGAAATTGAAAAAGGCAGAGTTAATTGAGGCGCTTGTTAACGCTTCTAGTAAAGACTCAAACAATAATCAAGAAGCGGATAAAACTACGGAAGCACATGATAAACCTAAGCGCAAACGTAGGAGAGTTACAGATTCTGCAGATGATCAAAAACCGTCCCTCTCATCTGATGAGAAGAAGACGATGAGTAGAGATAAAAGTGCAGATTCTGAAAAAGCAGAAGCTGAAATGCCTGATATAAAGGAAGGTAAGAGACGCAACTCAGAAGACAGACCAAACAGAGAGCATCGCAAGCGCGATAGGAAATCGGAAGATTCCGCTGAATCTGATAACGAATCAACAAATGCCAAAGAAGAAAAGCCTGAGACTGAGGAGCAAAAGCGAAGAAAAGAAAAGCTTAAGCTCTTAACAGAAATGGAAGGTGTTGTGACTACTCAGGGAGTATTAGAAACAGTTTCGGACGGATACGGTTTTTTGAGATCTCCCGATTACAATTACCAACCATCTCCAGATGATGTTTACGTGCCGAGCTTCATGATTAAGCAAAATGGTCTTAAAGTGGGAGATACCATCAGAGGAAGCATTCGACCACCAAAGGATAATGAGAAATATTTCTGCTTGGTTAAGTTAGAAACGGTAAATGGGAAATCACCAGAATCGGTTAGAGATAGGGTAGCATTTGAACATTTGACACCGCTTTTCCCAGATGAAAAATTGGACCTTTGTGACAATCCTAAGCATTATTCGAACCGAATCATTGACTTAATTTCACCCATCGGTAAAGGACAACGTGGGTTGATCGTTTCTCAACCAAAGACGGGTAAAACTTGGTTATTACAAGGTATTGCAAATGCCATAGCCAAGAATCATCCAGAAGTATACATGATGATACTTTTGATTGATGAAAGACCTGAAGAGGTGACCGATATGGCAAGGAATGTAAGAGCGGAGGTAGTTGCTAGTACATTTGATGAACCTGCTGATAAACATGTGAAGCTTTCGAATATGGTGCTTGAGAAAGCGAAACGGTTGGTAGAATGTGGTCATGATGTTGTTATTCTTCTAGATTCTATCACACGTCTAGCGCGTGCATTTAATACGGTTCAACCAGCGTCGGGTAAAATACTGTCCGGTGGTGTTGATGCTAATGCTCTTCAAAAGCCTAAGCGTTTCTTTGGAGCCGCAAGAAATATTGAAAACGGTGGCTCCCTAACCATCATTGCCACGGCCCTCACCGATACGGGTTCAAAAATGGATGAAGTGATTTTTGAAGAGTTTAAAGGAACAGGTAATATGGAATTACAGTTAGATCGTAAGTTGTCTAACAAACGAATATTCCCAGCTATCGATATTACGGCCTCAAGTACAAGACGTGAGGACTTGCTTATTGATAAAACTGCACTACAAAGAATGTGGGTAATGAGGAATTATCTCGCAGATATGAACTCAGAAGAAGCCATGAATACTTTCCTCAAGCACATGCAAAATACCCAAGATAATACCGAGTTCTTGGTTAGTATGAATGGATAATGAATAGAGTAGCGGTCATAACAGGTTCAAGCCGAGGTATTGGTTTAGCGGTAGCAGAGAAATTTGCTATGCAGGGTTTTGATGTCGTGATTCACGGTCGAAACCAAGAGAAATTGAATGCAGTTGCAAATGATATTCAAACAAGATTTCAAGTGAAAGTAACGGGGTTTGCTGCTGACTTAAGTAGCAAGTCTGAATGTTCCTCATTTGTACGCAGTGTAATTACGTTGCATTCAAGTATTGATGTTCTTGTAAATAATGCTGGGGTGTTCCTTCCGGGTACATTGATGGAAGAGACCGACGACCAAATGGAAATGCAAATGAGTACAAATTTCTTTTCCGCTTATTTCACAACCAAGGGATTATGGACTGTACTCAAGAAAAATGAACGCTCGCATATAATAAATATGTGCAGCATAGCAAGCATTACAGCGTATGATGCAGGCGGAGGATACGCAGTCACAAAACATGCCCTACATGGATTTACAAAATCGTTGAGAAAAGAAGGTATTCCATTGGGTATACGAGTGACATCTGTCATGCCAGGAGCCACTTATACGGATTCATGGTCTTCAGTTGATTTACCTCAAAGTAGATTTATGACAACCAGTGATGTGGCTAATACCGTTTGGAACGCATGGGAAATCAACGAACATACCGTGATGGAAGAGGTGATTATTCGCCCAATCGAAGGAGATATTTAAAAAAATCAAAAGATTTCCGATAAAATGTGATAACTGCCGCTGATGAATAACAAAATTCAGCGTCTAATCAGTTATATTTGGAAAAATTAATTAGAAATTAACAGGAATGAAAAAGTTATTATTTGTAGGAATGGCTTTGTTTGGGGTTCTAAATCTGAACGCTCAAGGTATAAAGTCAATGCCAATTCATCCGCAGGATACTAAGATTGGTGGTATTTTACCCAAACAACGAATTCACACGAAAAATGGAGATGTTATTTCAAAAAGAAGAGAAACCATTAGTGGGCAATACAACTTCGTGACGTCTTACGGAGAAACTTGGATGATCGGTGATCCTTCCAGTTATGTTAGATGGATTACGGAAGATACCAATGCCATTACCATGTATACAGACGGAAATTCCGGTAGATCTTACGTGCATACGATTGGTTCTAGCTTTGATCCAAAGGATTCTGCTTACGAGGTTACTGGTCAACCGGTTCTAACTAGATTTAACCCCTACACGGTGGATACACTCAGATGGTTACAGTTCTACGTGCGTCAAGTTGACTCTGTAGAAGTGGAGTCTGAAATGCAAGAAGTAGTTGACACGGTATATGTTCAGTATTTTAACTTTACCAGTATGGATTTTGCCGGTTTACAAGGAATTACGGATTTCTTTGGTTATCCCAAGAGAGATAACTACGACCCTAAAACTTTGCTAAACTCTTCTGCCCTCGCTACAGATACTATTCTTTTCAGAACAGGTGATGGTGATAGCGTTGATTACGCTGGTGGTTCATTGTTCTCATCTCTTACAGGTACCGTTCCTCCAGATGCTGTGCGTTCATTGAGTACGAATACAAATGAGTTACGTGCTAATAACGTCTGTTTTTCAATCACGTTTAAGCCGATGATTAAGGCTCAGCTAAACGATACTTTTGTTAACTGGAATGGTCCTAACTACAAAGGTAAAGTCAACGGCTATGGAGTGCGAGCGCACTATTGGACAGACCTTGCCATTCGTGCAATTTCAATGCGTCGTTACAACAATACATTTTGGGTTCCATCTTTCCTAAGATATGGTTCTACTAGTAATGGTTGGAAGTCTTATATTTCCACTTCTGCTTATAACACGACTACATTGTTAGGGTATTGGTTAGACATTACTACTGAGAATGCAAGTACAGAAGTGCTTAACGGCCTAAATACCCTAAAAGTATATCCGAATCCAGCTACTATGGATAACCAAGTATGGCTGGCTTTTGATTTAAATCAAAAGTCAATGGTTGATGCTCAAATCATGAACCTAAACGGTCAGATTTTGGCAAATATAGATGCTCGTGAGTTAAACGCTGGTGCTAACGAACTTGCTCTTCCTACACAATCCTTGAAGCCAGGTGTGTATATGGTTCAAGTGAACAGTGCGATCGGAACGCAGACCACCAAGTTCATTCTTAAATAATAAAACAAATCGTTTATAGAAAGGGGGCGCTACGGCGTCCCCTTTTTTTATGTCTCAAATAATTTGCAGTTACCTTTGTAGAGTGAGACAAAAGTTCGTTTTGATTATTTCTTTGGTGTTCTTGGTGAATTCAACCAAAGCCCAAATCTTCTCAGCATTACAGAATTCGAATTTCTCGGGTGTAAATCTTATCTATACAAACCCAGCACAAGTTGCGATGATGACTCACAAACGGAGTGCAACAGTTGGGGTTATTGGGTATGATTTAACAAACGACTATTTCAGTTTAGAGGCTCCCTTTTCTTTATGGAAATTAATAACTGGAGGGGTAGATGATAAATATCGTAACCCAGATGGTAGTATCGACTGGCAAAAAGAATGGCTAAAGGAAGATCTAAATCGAAACGATATTAATTTCAATTTAAGCACGGAATTTAGAGGTCCTTCATATGTGAATCACTATGGTCGTTTTGTTTGGGGAACGGCCACAAGAACAAGGTCTACCTTGGATATTAACGGTTTGTCAACGGGAGCTTGGTCGTGGGGACGGCAGTGGCTTGATAGCCAGAAGTTGGAAAGCCCGTTGGTGATCATTTCAGATGAGTTTGAAGCCCAAGCAAATTCATACCAGGAATTATCTGCAGTATTGGCGGCAAAAGTAGTTGATGGAGAACGTTTCAAATTAGGTATTGGAACTACCCTTAAGGGGATATTGGGTTTGGGGAGTGTGAACATAAAGAATAACGGTATCAAATTTAATGGTATCGGTATGGATACCGTGGAGGTAACAAGTGGATACATGGAGGTGGCCTATACAGATAACAGTATCCTTCGACAGTTATTTAGTGGTGTTTTATCTGGCGGGTTACCGAGGCTAAGTGAGATTCACGGCTTAGGTTTCGGGATGGATGCAGGTATTTCTATGGAATTTGGAAATGATATGGCCACAGGTGAGAATGAGCAACATACATTTAGGGATTATAAGTTTAAAGTTGCTGCGTCTGTAACCGATATAGGTCAGATTGGATATACAAACGCCAATGATGGTTTTATCATAGATGGAAGTAATGGTTTCAAAATGCCATTGACCACCCCTGAATTTGCAAATGCAGTTGAGCAAGGTTCTCAGGCTGTTTTGGACCATATCATAGAAACAGCTCGCAACGAGGGTGTTTTGAAGAGCAATAATAAGACAACCAGGGTAACCCTTCCATCTACCGTTCATTTACAGGTAGATTACAAGGTATACACAGGCTTTCTCATTGCTGCTCATTGGCAGCAAAGATTTAATTGGAACCAAGGAGATTTTCAGTTTGCTTCAAGAAATAGCTTAACAGTGGTGCCACGTTTTGAACATAAATGGTTTGAATTTGCATTACCGGTTCGGTATCAGGCCAATTTTGATCCTTGGAGTTTTGGAGGATTTCTTCGTTTAGGACCTGTATTCTTCGGTACCGATAACATGGCAAACATGTTTCGGGCCAGTAAATACTCTGGCATGAACCTTTACATGGGTATCACTACCTTGATCAAATAACGGTTAGTTAAATCTTTTAATTTTGGCACCGAGAGGGTTTAGACGTTCTTCAATTCTCTCATAACCACGGTCAATTTGTTCAATGTTGCGGATGGTACTTTTCCCTTTTGCACTCATAGCTGCAATCAATAAAGCGACTCCCGCACGAATATCAGGTGAGGACATGGTGATTCCTCTTAATTGGGTTTTCCTATCTAGACCAATTACTGTAGCCCTGTGGGGATCACAAAGGATAATCTGTGCTCCCATATCAATGAGGTTATCTACAAAAAACAACCTGCTTTCGAACATCTTTTGATGAATCAATACGGTACCTCTTGCTTGAGTTGCAGTCACTAAGGCGATAGAAATCAGGTCAGGGGTGAACCCAGGCCATATTTGGTCTGAGATGGTTAGTATTGAACCATCAATGAATGAATCAATTTCGTAATGCTCGTTGTCATTGATCACGATATCGTCACCCTCAATTTTCATATTGACACCTAATCGTTCGAATGTTCGTGGGATAATTCCTAATTGGTCAATGC
>VMCP01000041.1 GCA_008081305.1 Bacteroidota bacterium
AAGGAACCAAATATTCTGTCATTAATACTCTTCCTAAGTTCTTCACAAGACCAATACCTTCTGTATGGCTCTTCATAACTGCAATTCCTGAACTTTGGAAGGCGGCTGTTACGACAACTAGTAATAATCCTGCGGCAATGGCAGCTGATACTCCCCACAAATTTGATTTGATCGGCTCCGATTCCTTATTCAGATTCAACAGCATTAAAACGAATAGGAATAACACCATGATTGCCCCTGCATAGACCATCAAGTTAACAATGGCCAAAAACTGTGCGTTTAACAAAACATAATGCGCAGAAATAGTGAAAAAAGTAAAAATCAAGGCCAACACACTATGGACAGGATTTTTACTAGTAACCACATACAAGGCACTTAAAATGGTTAAAAACGATAACACCAAAAATGGTATTGGTAGATTTGATAATGCTCCCATTCTCTTAATGATAATCCCAAACTTGACGCTTACTCACATCGATACGTTCATCAACTTTCTCAACAAGCTTGTCTTTTCCATAGATGAACTCACCACGTCCAAAATCTGCATCAACGATTCTATCGGTTAAAAATATGGCCTCTTTAGGACAGGCTTCTTCGCACAATCCGCAAAATATGCAACGCAACATATTGATCTCGTACTTCTTTGCGTACTTCTCTTCTCTGTAGAGATGCTCATCCCCATTTTCTCTCTCGGCAGCATCCATGGTAATAGCTTCAGCAGGACAAGAAACAGCACACAACCCACAGGCTGTACATCTTTCTCTACCTTCATCGTCGCGTTTAAGGACATGTTGCCCCCTGTAAATTGGTGCCACAGGACGTGTCTCTTCTGGATAAGAGACCGTATTCTTTTTCTTAAAAAAATGCTTGAGTGTAATCCACATTCCACCGAAAATCGCTGGCAGATAAATGCGTTCCATGAACGTCATTTTCTTGTTGGAGACACTTTTAGAGCGTTGAGTAAGTGGTTTCATTTCTTTAAAACTTGCCTATTGTAGGCCTTGTTTTCAGCCGCAAATATAGTTGAATGATTATTGTCCTAAATGCTTTGTTGTGATTTTGTATTTTTTGTCCAACGTTTTTGCTGTTTTGTATTTGTCTTTTAGGGTACAAATATCATCTACAGGTATCATTTCACTGTATGTTCCGTCTTTGAATTTTATCACGAAATAAGGGTTCTCAATCTCTCTATAACGAAATTCAAAACCCTTTTTTGTTGGGATACCAGGAATGATTTTAGTTGGAACCTCTTGAACTGCATAGATTTCTGCAATTTTTTTAGTCTGGTCTTTTATCAACGTTACATTGGTTTTTGACTCCGGCGATGCCAAAAGAATAGCACCCTCCTCATCTTTACTTGTTGGACAAGCTGTAGAAAGAATAAATTTTACCGCATCTCTTTTGATCGTTCTTTTACCGAGTGTTTTAGAAGGGTCTTTGGTTCTATCAGCCTTTTTGTTTTTCAAATTCTCGACTAGTACGCGAATCCTTGCCCTTCGGTAGCTCTCAAAATCCTTAGGGTCGATGGTTATAGTAACGGGTCTTTCCAAACAAGTATCATTTGAAAATTGAATATCCAAAGCTCCTAGCCACAACATTCCTTGATCCTTTTTATAAACTTTTGGATAATCACTCATTATTAATTCCAACGGATCAGATATTTTGTTCACTTTAATCGTAAAGTCAGCATCACCTCCGTTTGATTTAGACAATTCGTTCAGTAACTTATAATCGCAAACGCTTATGGTCATTTCCATTCCCAAACCCACGTCCAGCGTGGTATCCTTCGAACAATCCAACTCGTTGGGTTTGACGACTTTCGGTTTTGGCTTTTCAATTACTGAAATTTCCACCCTTCTATTACGAGCGGCTTTTTCCTCATCCGTCTCGTCTACACGGGGCTTTGAACGACCGTAATATTTCATGATCATCCATTTTTCGGGAATTTGACGGCTAAGTAGTACGTTATACACTTCATCCACCCGATCACGTGAAAGCTCCATGTTGTATTCATCATTACCCGTGCTGTCCGTATGACCAGTTAATACCAATCTGAATTCGGGGATTTTCTTGAGCCGAGTGAACAACTCATCGATTTTGGCTGACTCTTTAGACTTTATCTCACTTTTGTTGATGTCAAAGTAAATTTGAACTGCAGGAGTTAATTCACGTGGCTCATCTAATGAAATTGAATCCAATTTGTTCTGAGCAAAGACAAAGGTATTTGATAGGATAAGGCTTAAACTAAATAGTATTTTCTTCATGAAACGGAATATGTCGCGAAGGTATGTCAAACCTAAAGGCTAGACTTAATGTTGTGGGTTAATTGTTCGATATTTCGAGGTCATTAATCGAGCCTACTTGGTTATATTTGATTTCTATTATGAAACGTCACCCTGTTATCAAGAAAATATTATCCCTTCTGTACCTGAGTGTAACCGCCGGTTTTCTATGTGCACAAGTTGCGAAAACACAAGTGTTACAACTCGAAGCCAAAGAAACATCAACAGGGATTAAACTAAAATGGCCATCAAACCCAAATAAAGCGGGTACCTACCGGGTTTTCTCAAGAGATTGGAACAACCCAAATGGAAATTGGGATGTCGCAAGCGACCCATTGGATGCGAATACAAATACGTTTGATATAGCCATAGATGAAGGTACCGCTAGAAAAGAATTTATGGTTATCTCCGTAAATACTAGCAACCAAACTGAGGCACTAGGATATATCCACCCAGCCAATAGGTTTCAGCAAAATCTATTTGGCGGTCAAGTTATATTGATCATTGATAGCCTTGCTTCATCGTCTTTAACAAATGAAATTAAAACATTAAAAAATGATCTAATTTCTAGTGGTTGGTTTGTTGATGATTTTGTAGTCTCTAGAACTGATTCACCTGAAAAAATCAAATCCCAAATTAAAGCTTTGTACGATAAAGAAACGTTTGAAAAGCACGCATTATATATTTTAGGACATGTTCCAGTTCCTTACTCGGGCAATTTTAGTAGTTCTGGTGATCGCTTTCCACCAGATGGCCATGCCGAAGGGTCTGGAAACCACACAGGTGCTTGGCCTGCTGATGTGTACTACAGCGACTTATTCGGTGTTTGGGAAGATGGCCTTGTCAGTTGTACTACAGGTAAGAGCGCTCGTCATCATAACGTTCCTGGCGATGGGAAATTTGATGCTTCGGGTTTACCAGGTGAGAGTATTCTTGAAACGGGTCGAGTTGATTTCTTTGATATGCCCGCATTCGCTAAGGACGAAATTGCACTAACGAAAGAATACCTCGATAGAGTTCATAAATGGAAGTCTGGAGAAATTAAATATATCAATCGAGCCTTAATCGATAACAACTTCAACGGACTGAATTTAGCTTCAAGTGGTTATCACAATTTTCCAGGCCTCGTTGGGTTGGATAGCACATTTGATGATCGTGATTATTTTTCAAGCCAAAACGATGGTAACTATTTATTGAGTTACGGGTGTGGAGCTGGTTCGTATACTAGTTGCAACGGTATTGGAAAAACCACTGATTTTGTCAACAATAAAGGTTCTTACAATAACATATTTACCTTTTTAGCGGGTAGTTATTTTGGTGACTGGGATTCAAAGAATAATTTAATGAGGGCCTCATTGGCTGCTGGTTCATTGGCATGTAGTTGGGCAGGAATTCCGAAATGGTATGTTCATCATATGGGCTTAGGAATGAATATTGGTTATGGAGCCATGATTACTCAAAACAATAATCAAGGTTATTTCAATGGATCGTTTAATATGTCTGCAAAAGGCATTCATATTGCGCTTTTGGGAGATCCCACCCTAACCTTACATACAGTAAAGCCCATTCAAAACCTTAAAGCAACTAGTAAAGACGGAAAGGTCCAATTAACTTGGGATAAGCAGGATGAAGCCGATGAGTATGATGTATTCAGGATTGATACACTAAACCATAGAATTGAATGGATTAATGGTCCTAGCTCTACGTGTAACACGATAATCACGGATGCAACCTTCACGGACGAATGTAATTGGTCAACCGGAACGTATTTATACGGGGTAGCCGCCGCCAAGTGGGTCACTACAGGTTCGGGTTCTTACAAGGCACGGGCTCTAATGGAGATAACGAGTATTAATCATACGAATAAACTGGATTTACATTTTGCAGATTTATACTTATATCCTAACCCAACCACTGGAGTCCTAAATATTGATCATAAATCAAATGATATAGAGTTTCGTGTATTTAGTACTTTAGGTAGGTCTATTCACACAGGCAAAACGCACAACCACAAGGTGAATTTATCGGAATTGCCCGATGGTGTATATTGGATTGAACTTAATGACGGTTTTAACATTGAGAAACACACTGTTATCATCTCAAAATAACATCATGTTAAATCAAGGTGAACATCGCCTTAACCTCGAATGTGGTTTGTAAATAAAGTTTCTTTATTTTCGCGCCCTAATTAGTTGAAATTTAAATCATGAATAACGCAAACATAGTTTATTTGGTTCCTGCCCTTGGCGTCGTTGGCTTGATTGTCATGGCGTTAAAATCTTCTTGGGTTTCAAAACAAGAAGCGGGAGATGAAAAAATGCAAGGCTTAGCAGAAAAAATTGCTGCTGGAGCCATGGCTTTCCTTAAAGCCGAATGGAGAGTATTGACCTACTTCGCCGTGATTGCTGCTGCACTCTTGGCTTACAGTGGATCAATTACGGAAGTAAATGGCATCGAAATCCACTCGCATTGGATTATTGCTGTTGCCTTTTTAATTGGTGCGTTCTTCTCCGCACTTGCAGGTTACTTCGGAATGCGTATTGCTACCAAAGCGAACGTAAGAACAACCCAAGCGGCGAAGACCAGCCTTGCTCAAGCACTTAAAGTATCCTTTAACGGTGGTACTGTAATGGGTCTTGGTGTTGCAGGTTTAGCGGTTTTAGGTCTTGGTGGACTTTTCATTGTATTCTATCAAATGTTCGTAACCAACGCGCCTATGGATCCTCACGGCTTAAAGCGTGCCATCGAAGTATTAACAGGTTTCTCCCTTGGAGCTGAATCCATTGCTTTGTTCGCTCGTGTGGGTGGAGGTATCTACACCAAAGCAGCCGATGTAGGAGCTGACTTAGTTGGTAAAGTTGAAGCCGGAATTCTCGAAGATGATCCGCGTAACCCTGCTACCATTGCAGATAACGTGGGAGACAATGTTGGTGACGTAGCTGGAATGGGTGCCGATCTTTTTGGGTCATATGTTGCAACCATCCTTGCGACCATGGTATTGGGTTCAGAGATTAGCCTTACTGATAATTTTGGTGGTTTATCCCCTATCCTTCTACCTATGGTAATCGCAGGATTAGGTTTAATCTTCTCTATCGTGGGAACTTTATTCGTTAGGATTTCCAATGAAAATGGAAACGTGCAGAACGCACTTAACCTAGGAAACTGGTCAAGTATCATCCTTACTGCAGTTGCATCATTTGTAACGGTAAAATGGTTATTACCAGAGGGTACGATTGTTCTGCGAGGATTCGAATTCACAGCGATGGATGTGTTTTACGCTATCATCGTTGGCTTAGTCGTTGGTGCTATTATGAGTATCATCACTGAATATTACACAGCCATGGGTAAGAAGCCTGTGATGTCTATTGTTCAAAAATCAGCTACAGGACATGCAACCAACATCATTGGTGGTTTAGCGGTAGGTATGGAATCAACGGTTATTCCTATTTTGGTTTTAGCCGGTGGTATTTACACGTCTTATTTCTTTGCTGGTTTATACGGAGTTGCTATCGCGGCTGCAGGTATGATGGCTACCACTGCTATGCAATTGGCCATTGATGCTTTCGGTCCTATCGCCGATAATGCGGGTGGTATCGCAGAAATGAGCGAACTACCAGAAGAAGTACGTGGAAGAACAGATATATTGGATGCTGTTGGTAATACGACTGCAGCAACAGGAAAAGGATTTGCTATTGCATCGGCTGCGCTTACTGCACTAGCTCTATTTGCTGCTTTTGTGGGTGTGGCAGGAATCGACAGTATAGATATTTATAAAGCAGAAGTTTTGGCTGGATTATTTGTAGGTGCTATGATTCCTTTCATCTTCTCTGCATTAGCGATCAGCGCTGTGGGTCGCGCTGCCATGGACATGGTAAAAGAAGTACGCCGTCAGTTCAAGGAAATCCCTGGTATCATGGAATACAAAGCTGAGCCTGAGTATGAAAAGTGTGTAGAAATCTCTACTGCTGCTTCTATTCGTGAAATGGTACTCCCTGGAGCCATTGCTTTGATCTCTCCAGTATTTGTTGGATTCTTGTTTGGACCTGAAGTACTCGGTGGAATGTTAGCAGGTATTACGGTTTCTGGTGTATTGATGGGTATTTTCCAAAACAATGCTGGTGGAGCTTGGGATAACGCTAAAAAATCATTTGAAAAAGGTGTTGAAATTGAAGGAGAAATGGTTTACAAAGGTTCTGAAGCTCACAAGGCATCAGTAACAGGTGATACTGTTGGTGATCCATTCAAAGACACTTCTGGTCCTTCTATGA
>VMCP01000195.1 GCA_008081305.1 Bacteroidota bacterium
CCTCGTAGGATGTAATAGAAGACAATTTGAAATATTCGCCTCGACCGAATGTATTTCTATTGTTAAAGGATAAAATACCTGCCAAACCAAAACTCCGTTGCGATGAGGACTGGAAATTCAAACCTGAACTTCCTTGGGGAGAGTACAATAGCTGAGGCTCAACCATGAATACCATTCTTGGGTAGGTTTTAAGATTGATTGTTGGGTAGATGATTCGTTTTTCGTGGTCTACTTTTTCAGAAATATCAACGAAGCTAAAAACTCCCAAATCAATAAGCTTTCGGTAACTGTTGCTCCAATTTGTTTGGCTGAAAGTAGTACCGGAATCCAAGGTTAATAACTGGTCTAGTTTTGACTCTCGCAGAGGGTAGTGGTTTAGTCGGATTGATTTTCCGGGTAATCTTAATGAATCTGGATATTTATTCTTTTTATATACTTCGCTGGTGCTTACGTTGACGTTTAGTTGGCCGATGCTATATTTTTGGTGAACGACTCCTTCTTTGTATGGTCTAAGTATCACACTGATTGAGGCGGTCTTTTCCGTTTGGTTTGTATCAATTTCAAACTGAATGAAATCACTGCCAACGGTAAAATAGCCGGAGTCTCTTAAGCTCAGCGCGATGTTTTCTTGTGCAGCAGCAAGTGCATTCAAGTTACATGGCCACCAAAGACGGAAACGTGGATCATTATTCACTACGTCTTTCAAAATCATGCTGGTAAAGCTATCTGAACTATTTACAGTTACCTCCCGTAATACATATGGTTGATTTGTTTTTGCTTTATAGGTAACCCGTGCTTTTCGTTTTGATTTTTTTACGGAGAAATCACATTCGGCATCAAAGTATCCTTGGTTGAATAAATGAAACTTGATGTTGTTGGCTGAAACCTCGGCTAGGGATGGTTTAAATAGAACAGGTGCTTCTCCAAAGTCCTGTCGAAATTTTCTACGCCAAGAGATCGAATCAGATTTTTCAGGGTTGGTATTGTTAGTGCCTAACGCGTATAACCACAAGAAAATGGGGAGTCGATTAAAAAGTACTCGCTTATTGGTTCGGTGAAGTATCTGTGCAGTTGAGTTCCGTTTTACGGTGTTGCCTCCCTCAACCACGACTTTATTTTTAACCAGTAGGTGTTGATTTTTTGGGATTACTTTTCTTACACCACAACTGCTTACTGCGAAAAATACGGCGATCAATACCCCTATGGGTTTGAATAAAAATCGTGCATCTTTGTGGCAGTTGAATGGCATCTCAGTCAGATATAAAACGGATATCCTCGCTTTCTATGGCGAAGTACAGGCAAAAATATGCTCAATTCGTGGTGGAAGGGGGAAAGGGGGTACAGGAAGGACTCCACAGTGGCCTTGAAATTCAGCACTTTCTGGTTACTGAGGAATACAGAAATAAAAATGAAACCTTTGGCAAACCGGTAGTGATTAGTGATCGGGACATGAAGAAAATCTCTCATCATTCGACCCCTCCAGGTATTGCAGTGGTTGTTAAGAGGGAAGAGCCAAAACACCCTGAAAAAATCCAAGGTGCTAACTTGTTCATTGATGGGGTTTCGGACCCTGGAAATCTGGGCGCTTTATTGAGGATTGCCGATTGGTATGGTTTAACAGAAATTTGGCTATCCGAAGATTCAGTAGATGAAACGAATCCTAAAGTTATTGCTTCGAGCATGGGTTCTTTCCTTAGAGTTAAATGCATTCGCACACATGACTTTCCTTGGCAGGATAATATACCGGCGGTTGGTGCTGACCTTAAAGGTGATAGTATTTATTCCTTTGAGGCTCCAACAGTGCCTTATTTCTTAGTGATGGGATCTGAATCTCACGGCTTGCGGGAAGAGACAAGAAAAACACTAACGAACTTTGTTCATATTCCTAAAAAAGGAGGGGCAGAATCCCTGAACTTATCGGTTTCTACCGGAATTATATTAGATCGATTGATGATTCCATAATTGCCGTCGATAAAATGAGTACACCGACTTTTTTACTTCACTATATTTGTTTTGACCGATGTCAGCTGTTAGGGAGAAATTAAGTCAGTTTATTAGGCGTTACCACAAGATACAAGCCTATCAAGGACTGGTATTAACCTTGCTCGAAACAACCATCCTATTTTACATCATCAATTACACGGAGTATTTTCTTTGGTTAGATACCAGTATGCGTGGATTAATGTTCTACGGATGGGTTGTGGTAGTTTTAGCCTTGTTCATTTATCAGGTTGGATTACCCTTGGTGCGCATGTACGGATTCGCTTCAAGTCAGTTATCCGAAGAAGAAGCTGCTAAAATCATTGGTTCCCACTTCAATGAAGTAGAAGACAAACTTTTGAATTACCTGCAACTAGAGGGAGTAGCAAAAGAAGGGAGTGAAGCAAATCCTTTATTGATTAAAAGTATAGAGCAAAAAACAGTAATGCTCAAACCATTTACCTTTTTTGATGCGCTAGACCTCCAGAAATTCAGGAAGCAAATGTTACGATTCACGAGCTTAATTCTGTTACTTGGATTATGGGGAGCGTATGACTCTGAAAATATTAACGCATCCACGCGGCGAATTTTAGATTATAAAAATCAATTTATTAAACCCGCACCGTTTGATTTTGTGTTTGAGCAGAGCGAGGATTGGTTTGAATTGAACCAACCTGTAAACCTGAATGTTGTGTTGGTCGGTGATGAGATACCTGAACAGGTTTTTGTAAATATAAATGGAAGTAATCGGTTAATGAACTCGAATACGAGTGGTTCATTTCGTTATACTTTCAATCCGACTTCAGATAAAACAAAGTTGCAATTTGAAGCAGCGGGTTATCTAAGTTCTGAGTATCAGCTGAATATGAGAAGGTCCATCTCTGTGGAAGGAATAACCATAAAAGCCCAGTATCCAAAATACCTCAATCAAAAATCAAGGACCGTACCTTACAGTAAGAACATTACCATTCCTTTTGGTACGAAGCTTTCTTGGGAACTAAAAATCAAGCATGCCGATAAGGTTGATTTTAATGGAAATCAATCCAAGCTTCAAAACGCCACGTTAAATACATTTTCTTGGGATCAACAGTTTTTAGAATCGGAATTCGTGCATTGCCACATATACGGCAAGCAACAAAATCATGATTCGTTTAATCAACACATCAATATAGTACCTGACTTAGAACCAAGAATTAAAGCAGAAGCCATAAGGGATAGTAGTCAGGAGAATATTTATTACATCGCAGGGGAAGCAAGTGATGACCACTCTGTGAACCGTGTGTTTCTAGAATGGAGAAAAACTGAACAGGGAGCAATTAAGTATCTAAAGCTCGATGAAAAACCGGGGGAGATAGTGACTTTTTTACAGGCCATTAATTTAAAAGATTGGGATCTTGCAGCAGGTGAAAAAGTTCAGTTCCGAATAGGAGCGGTGGACAATAATGGTATAACCGGAGGAGCAGTTGCCTACACAGACTGGAAGGAGTTAAGTCGCTGGACAAAAGAGGAATACGCAGACAATTTGGAAAATTCCAAAGAAGCGTTATCCAGATCTATTAACGAAAGTCGTAAGCGTGCAGTGGAGTTAAAGCGGCAATCTGAAAAAATAAAGAATCAATTTCTACAACAACGCGGCATGGACTTTGATCTCCAGCAAAAGGTTCAAAATTGGCTGGAGCAACAAAATAAGCAGCTCGATAAATTTGAAAAAGCCATTGAAAAGCAAAAGGCAATAGAAAAGCAAAACAAAGAAATAGAAAGCAACAATCAAGAGCTCAAAGAGAGAAGAGAAGAATTACAGGAGCGCATGGAGCGAGCCAAAGATCCCAAGTTAGAAGCTTTGATGAAAGAATTGCAAGAGCTATTAGAAAAGCAATCTTCCAAACAAGAGATTCAGCAAAAAATGGATCAAATAGATCGCAGAATGCAAAATCAGCAGGATGATCTTTCCTCTATTGAAGAGCAATTGAAAGAGCTCAGAATGGAGGAGAATATCGATCGGCAGTTACAAGAAATGTCAGATTGGATTGAAAAGCAAAAACAGCTTCAAGAAGATTCCAAAACGGCAAATAGCGAAAGTCAAAAGAAAAAGTTAGAAAATGAGCTTCAGGAACAAATAGACAAGGCTTTAGATTTAAAGCAACGCTCGGAAACGATTAAAAAGCAAAATGAAGAGTTAAAGAACCCAATGTCTCTAAAAACAGGAGAGCAGAAAGCTTCAAAAGCCGCATCTAAAACTACTGAAGCAAAAGAATCGATGCAGCAGGGAGAAACCTCGGAATCGGTTGATAATCAAAAAAGTGCTGAGCAGCAAATGCAAGAAGCAATGGAAGGTCTGCAAGAAAGTTTAGAGAAATCCAAGAGTGAAAGAAATGCGGAAGATTTACAAGCGCTTCGAGCCTTACTTGAGAATTTAATCGAGGTTTCTCATACCCAAGAAAATACTTTTACGGAACTCAGTTCGTTGGACCCTGAAAATCCTCGTGTCAAGGATTTGAACAAGAGACAAGTTAATATCAAGAATATGTCGGCTGCCATAGAAGATAGCCTTCGCGCGTTGGCCACACGACAACCCATGGTTTCTGATATGGTGAACCGGGAGATTAGTGATGTCAACGAAAACATGAATAACGCTTTTAATGAGTTAAAAGTTAGAAATGTCCGGAAGGCATCCATGTATGAGCAATATGTCATGACTGGTTACAATAACCTGGCTGTGATGCTCATGGAGAGCCTTAAAAATGTTCAGCAAAAGATGCAACAGAGTTCGCAATCTAAAGGTGGTAAGCAATGCAATACTCCAAAACAACAAGGTAACTCTGGCAAGTCGAGTAAAGGGAAGGGGAGTAAGTTGTCTGAACAGCAGAAAAAGCTTGGTGAGAAGTTACAGCAAATGCAAATGAATCAGGGCAAGCAAGCAGGAAAAGAAAAAGGAGGGAAGAGTAATCAACAGCAAGGGGAAGGGAAAAATTCGAAAGGGAACCAAGGAAAGAACAAAGGCAAGAAAGGAGAGAGTCAGCGTCTATCCGATAAAGAGTTGGTGGAAATGATTCTTTCGCAAGAAGAATTGAGAAGGAAGATTTCAGAGCTGAGAAAAGAGGTCTTGAAAGATGGAGAAACAGGTATGGCTGCCAATTTGTTTGAGGCGGAAAAGTTGATGGATGAACAAGAAAAAGAATGGGCTCAAAAAGTGCTAACAAATAAATCTTTGTGGAGACAAAAGGAAATTCTTACTCGATTGCTACAACATGAAAAAGCGGAGCGCAAGCAGGAACAGGACAATCAGCGCGAGTGCGGCAAAACAGATGGATTCCCAATCGATTTTCCTCCTGAATTGTTAAAATGGAAACAAGAACAAAAACAAGAGAAGGAGCGATTGCGCCGGGTACCGCCGAATTTTGATCCTTACTATCAGCAGAAATCTAAAGAATATTTGAATCGAGGCTAGGCTACGGTTGAACCAGGCTCAATGGCCCCATCGGGCTTTACAAATTGTAATTTGCCTTCCTCGTTTTCCGCCAATAGAACCATTCCTTGGCTTTCTATACCTCTAATTTTTCGCGGGGCTAAATTCGCTAGGTAAAGAACGTCTCGACCCTCAACTTCTTCTGGGCTAAAGTGTTCTGCAATTCCAGATAGAACCGTCCGTGTTTCGCCTCCGATATTAAGCTCAAGTTGCAATAACTTATCTGCTTTTTCTACTTTTTTACAGGATTCAACATGTGCTATGCGAAGGTCAAGTTTTGTGAAATCTTCAAAGTTGATCATGGGTTTGATTGGTTTTACGTTTGGTTGAGTTGGAATTGATTGTTGTAACTTTTCAACTTGTGCTTCAACGGTTTGGTCTTCGACTTTACTAAAGAGCAATGAGATTTTACCAATATGGTTTTCACCGCTGACTTCAAACCATTGGGCCTTATTCCAGAAGTTGTATTTTATGGATTCTTGGGATTCGAAACCTAATTGAAGCATCAGCTTTTGGTGGATCTTAGGCATGAATACTTCGGTCGCCAATCCGAGGTTTACCAAAATTTCATAAGCAAACCCTAAAATTTCTTTCGCTTTCTCAGGGTCTGTTTTGATTACTTTCCAAGGTTCTTCATCCGCTAAATACTTATTACCAAATCTTGCTAAGTCCATGAGTGCATTTTGTGCATCGCGGAATTTGTAATCGGAGATTTTTTGAAGAATGGGAGCAATGTACTGTTTGCTCAAATCAGTGCTACTGTGTTCAGATCCTTTTAGAGGAACTTTTCCTTCGAAGTATTTTTGGATAAGAACCAAAACACGGTTCGCAAAATTGCCATATATCGCGACCAGCTCACTATTGATTCTTGTTTGGTAATCCTTCCATGTAAATTCGCTGTCTTTGGTTTCAGGGGCAATGCTCGTTAAGACATAGCGCAATTCATCTTCACGGTTCGGGATTTCTGCTAAATATTCATGAAGCCAAACGGCCCAATTTCGAGATGTCGATATTTTCTGGCCTTCAAGATT
>VMCP01000166.1 GCA_008081305.1 Bacteroidota bacterium
CTTTACCCATTCTCTTAGACTATTCTCACTGGTGTTCAAACCTTCAAACTTCATAGGAGAACGATTTCCAGGGTCATTCCCTCCAGGCATTCCTATTTCATCTCCATAATAAATTACGGGAATTCCGGGAGCAGTCATTTGATAGGCATAAAAGCACTTGAATCGTTCAAATCCTAATGGTTTTGCCGTGAGCGTTTGAAGGTGACCGATTCTCTTTAATTCAATCCAATCGGTGGATCTATCTATCGTCTGATCGGCAAAACTTATAAATCGTGCACGATCCTGATTACCCGTAATATTTCCCATCAAATGATGATAACCGTACACTTTTAAACTGCGCTTCTGCTCGTTAACCAATTTTTCCATGGGATCATCAAAAGCGAAAACATCTACCATACGGTCATAAAGATTAAAATCAAATTGAGCATCCAATAGCCCGGATTCAACATAGGATGAAATGAGGTCTGGATCTCCGTATGTCTCACCAATTTGATACATGTTTTTCCCTTTTTTCGCGGCTACCTGTTCTCTAATTTTTTTCGTTAGTAAACGCGTAAAATTCAATGGTATATGTTTGGTCGCATCATGACGAAAACCATCAAAATCAAATGCTTTTAGCCAAAACAAAGCTGAATCTACCATGTAATCAGCGATCTCTGGTCGTCCGAGATCTAATGTTGGCATAAACGTATCGAACCAAGTTGTCAAACGGTGGTCATCCCATCGCTCTGTATTCAACGATCCATCGGGTAGATATAAAGGAGTTACCCAATCAGGATGAAGTTTATATATCGGGTGCTCTTTGTGTACATGGTGAGCTACATAATCCAAGAGCACATTCATGTTGCTGTCATGTGCTGTTTTTAACAATGCGTTTAAATCCTGCTCATTCCCAATTCTATCATCGATCACGGTACTTAAACTAGGCCAATAACCATGGTATCCACTGAACATCACATGAGGATCTTTAAAATTACCCCATGCACCATTCGGGTTTTTGGTAATGGGGCTAACCCATACAGAATTAACACCTAATTCATTCAAATATCCAGTCTTAATAACATCTTCAAGGCCCCTTAAATCACCACCGTGATAATTGGTTCTTTCTGTGACCAATGGGTTTTCAACCTTTCGATTATTTTCGGGGTTTCCGTCCTTAAAGCGATCCAAAAAAGCGAAATACATGATATTTCCATGTAAATCTTCTCGACTTACTAAGTTGGGATCCTTAAGGGGTTTACCATTTTGAAGTGGAATCAATAAATCTGGACAAACTTGATGATTCGTTTCAGCAAAAACCCTCAAAAAAGATTTAGCCTTTTTATCTGAAATCAGTGATTCTAGAGAAAGTTCTCGTTCAATGGGGAACACACCCAGCAAGCGGTTGTCTTGAATGACGTAAGCAATCACCGGGGTATCAGAGAAAAGCGATTTTCCATCCTTACTCATTGCCAAACCATGTGTAGAAAGAGATGCATCTTTTGAAATCTTTTGGGTTAATATATCGGTATAGGTATTACCTTGATAAGCGCGAATTCTCCCGTAAATAGTTGAGTCTTTATCCGACCAAAGAAGATAGTGAACAGAGTCTTTTTTCAGAATTGAAACACCATATGTCGCAACAATGCTATCGGCGTAGCCAACATCAAAAAAGTCAATGCTATTTATTAGCACAGAGTCGTTGTATTTGATTACAGACTGTAACTTGGTATTACTTGCCTCTTCGAAGGTTGAATTTTGCGTGCAACTCCATAATCCCATGGTGATAAGCACCGCTGATAAATATAACTTCATCACTAAATATTTATGGTTTTGTTAGATGGTATGTGAATGGTTGATCCATTAACAGAAATATCAATGGCTGGTCCATCAAGGTTAGATAGTTGTGATGATTCGTGACTCAATTGAACCCTCAAATAATTATCACGGAACTTAATATTAAACCCTATGGAACTCCATTTTTTAGGAATGTTTGGATTAAAGGTAAGTGTTCCATCCTTCACTCTCATTCCCGCAAAACCTTTAGAAACGCTCAGCCATGTACCTGCCATACTCGTAATATGACAACCGTCACAGGTATCGTTATTGATATCCTCCAAGTCTAATCGGGCCGTTCGCAAATAAAACTCATAGGCTTTATCGTGATTCCCGATCTTATTTGCCAATATGCTATGTACACAAGGTGACAATGAACTTTCATGAACGGTTAATGGCTCATAGAAATCAAAATGTCTTTTGTGTTCATCCAAGTCAAATTCATCCTCAAAGAAATAAAAGCCTTGCAGCACATCCGCTTGTTTGATATAACAACTTCTGAGGATCTTATCCCAACTCCAGTGCTCTACTATGGGCCTTTGATTTTCTTCTAATTCTGATACAGGAATAAGCTCTTTATCTAAAAATCCGTCCTGCTGTAAGTATACCTTTTTCTCCTCATCGTAGGGGAAATACATGTTTTCGCCTATTTCCTTCCAACGATCAATCTCTTCATTTTGAATATTCAGACGATCGATAACATCCTGATAGGTTTCCAAATTACTTTCTTGTATAGCGGCTAGGCTATCTTTTGCATATTGCATGCACCAAACCGCAATTTTATTGGTATACCAGTTATTGTTGACGTTATTTTCAAATTCATTGGGACCAGTTACGCCCAACATCACCCACTGCTTTTTGTTTTCTGAATAATTAACACGTTGTGACCAAAAGCGGGCGATTCCTACCAATACATCTATACCATAAGTCTCCATATATTCTTCATCACCGGTATAGTTGATGTAATCATAAATGGCGTAAGCAATGGCCCCATTTCGATGTATTTCCTCAAAGGTGATTTCCCATTCGTTATGACATTCTTCACCATTCATGGTAACCATTGGATACAGGGCAGCTCCGTTGGTAAATCCTAATTTTTCAGCATTTTCAACGGCCTTAGGCAAATGATTGTGTCTGTAGACCAAGAGATTCTTAGCTACATCCGAAGTTGCCGTTCCTAGGTAAAATGGCAAACAATAGGCTTCGGTATCCCAGTAAGTACTGCCACCGTACTTTTCACCCGTAAAACCTTTAGGACCAATATTTAGTCTTGAATCATCTCCTGTGTAGGTCTGATACAGCTGAAATATATTGAATCGAATAGCTTGTTGAGCAGTATCATCTCCCTCAATTTGAATATCTGCATTATCCCAAACCTCTTGCCAAGCGGTGGCTTGTTCTGCACATAATTTTTGCCATCCACATTCGGCTGCTTCATTCAGCTCAAGCTCCATTTGTTTTGAGAAATCTGCCGTATCTACGTACATATCACTTAACACAGCGGCGTATTTTACTACCTCAATGGATTCGTTGGATTTAGCCTCCACACGAAACGCATCATCTACTGAAAGTTCACTGACTTTGGTTTCGGATTTTATGAATGTTTGACAACAGTTCGTGTAAGTACGAGTACCTGCATACACATGAAATCCAGTCTTTTTTGTTTTCTGACTAACCCAAGAAATCGCGTTTTCATAACCAGATTGGGTGTCCTCCCAAAAGAACTCGTCATAATTAGAATCTTGGTTTCGAATATCGCCCGTTATAACACTGTGAATATTAATTTCACAATCCCTGTCAGGCGTTATTTGCATTCTTATGCCACCGAGGTTCTTTCTTGACATGTGCGTCCATCGTTGGGTTTCAATGCTTAGTTTAACTCCTGATGGCATAATAACCGAAAATGCTCTCTTTAATAGCCCATTTTTCATGTCGAGCGTTCTTTGAAAGTCTATCGGTTCGTATTTATTTAAATCGAGTTCTACTCCATCTACAATGACCCTGATTTGATTCCAGCTAACGGAGTTCAATACTTTAGCAAAGTATTCTGGGTAGCCATTTTTCCACCAACCTACGCGTGTTTTATCAGGATAATAAACTCCTGCCAAATAAGAGCCTTGAAGGGTTTGGCCAGAGTAATGCTCTTCAAAGTTGGCCCTTTGGCCCATTCGGCCATTGCCTAGACTAAATATACTCTCGGAAATTTTTGCGAATTCTGAGTGAAATCCAGATTCGACGATTTCCCAAGGATGAACTTGAATATACTTTTTCATTGTGTAATGAATTAATCAATAATTAAATTGAAAGAATATCTTCCCAAGATATTCCCTCAAGGGTATTTACTGTTTTATCAGCATTTACCAAGTTTTCTGATGAACCAATTCCCAGCACTTTCATTCCGGCACTTTTTGCTGCCGTCACACCGGATGGTGCATCTTCGACCACCAAACAATCAGCAGGAGCAACACCCAATTCCTTGCTACCTTTTAAAAAGACTTCAGGATCTGGCTTCGTCTTTGATACTTGGTTTCCATCTACAATCACTCCAAAACGATGCTTCAACCCGATGCGTTCCAATATAACGGGTGCATTTTTAGAGCTACTTCCAACGCCCTTCAAACAGTTATGCTCATCTAACAAATCAAGGAAGCTCACTACACCTGGCAGAATATCCTCTTCTGATAGCCCCTTAATCAAGGTGAGATAATGTTCGTTTTTCTTGAGCAAAAAGCTTGTTTTTTGTTCAGATGAAATACTTGTATTTGCCCAACGAGCAATCAGATCTAAGCTATCTGCTCGACTCACTCCTTTCAGTCTCTCGTTATCCTCAATACTCAGGTTGTAACCCAAATCTTGGGCTATTAACTTCCATGATTCAAAATGATACTTCGCTGTATCGGTGAGTACACCGTCTAAATCAAAAAGTACTCCCTTAATCATCTCGTTTAGGCTACTGATTCTGTCTTTTTATGGTAATCAAGCAAAGATGCCACGGGGTTCTTGTTTACATTTCCAATGGTAAAGCCCATTTCTTCGGCAATTTCCTCCATATACGAACGGAAATAGTAAGCTACCGATCCAACAAAATGAACAGGGACCTCTTTATAGTTTGAATAACAAGCAATGTGAATGTCCGCAAAATGCCTCAATCCGTTTTTGATGATATCAACGAAATAAGGGTGCTCTTTATGCGGCACCAAGAATCGCATGAATGATGCAAGAAAAACATTCGCAGAAGAGGAGTGATATACTTCCGAAAAAATATCTTCTTTACTCAAACCGTATCTCCCACGAAAATCGTGCATCAAATCTTCTGGTAATCTTCCATAGATAAAGTCACTTACAATTCTTTTTCCAAAATAAGAACCTGAACCCTCATCACCGAGAACATATCCTAGAGCAGGAACTTCTTCATGAACATTCTCACCGTCAAAGTAACAACTATTACTTCCTGTTCCGATGATACACGTTATGCCGGGCTTTCCTTCACATGTTGAGTAGGCTGCTGCGTTCAGATCATGACCCACTTGGCAATGTGCATTCTCAAATACCTGACAAAGGGCTTCTTTAATAATGGCATTTCTATCTTCACTGGAGCATCCAGCCCCGTAAAAATATACCGCCTTTATTTTAGAGGCGTTCTCTACGATTTCCTTATTCTTTTTTAGGTTCTCAATCACCACATCTGTGGTGTGAAAAAATGGATTGAAACCCATGGTGAACGTTTCAATCAATTGGCCGGAACCATCGTCCATTAACCAATCACATTTTGTGGATCCACTTTCAGCAACAACAATCATAGTAATGAATGGAACAAACTTAGTGTATTTATGACACATTTACACGTAATTGGGTAGTACTAAATGATAAGCGGTTGGTATTTTTATTGAATGAGTTTATGGATTCTTTAAATGGTTTTTATCTTTGTTGCATACCCCATGACAGAAAACAAGGTAAATCCCAACGTCTCTGTTGACTGTGCCATATTCAGTTTTGATGGTAACGACCTCGAAGTTCTATTGATTGAGCGAATGGCTGGAGACACCCACATGGAAGACGATTTACTTGCGCTTCCCGGAAACCTTATTTACGAAAGTGAAAATTTAGATCAAGCGGCCAATCGAGTGTTAAAAGAATTAACTGGACTCAGCGATATCTTTTTAGAGCAGGTATATACATTTGGTGACCCATCACGTATTACAAAACAAAAGGATCAAGATTGGCTCAGAAAAATCAGAGCGCATCCTGAAGCAAGGGTGATAACGGTGGCCTACACATCATTGGTTAAAAAGTCAAATCTTAAAATCATGCCGAGTTCCTTTGCGAAGACTGCTTTATGGGTCAAGACCCAAGAAGTACCACAATTGGCGTTTGATCACAACGATATTTTTGACAAGGCCCTCGATTACCTAAAACAGAAAATTTATACTGAACCGTTGGGTTATGAGTTACTTCCCGAAAGATTTACATTAGCCCAATTACAAAAACTATACGAGGCGATTCTTCAAGATAATTTTGACAAAAGAAATTTCCGTCGAAAGATATTGAGAACCAATTTTATTGTGCCGTTGGATGAAAAACAAACTGGTGTAGCTCATAAACCGGCGCGG
>VMCP01000003.1 GCA_008081305.1 Bacteroidota bacterium
ATAATAGAACCCACTTCCAACCCACTTGCATCATACGAGGGTCAGGCCAATTTGGCCTCGTTTACACCCATGCAATTGCGCGCCATATTAAACAATGAAAGTAGTAAGGCAAGGCTCGCTCAATTTAAAGCAATCCTGATTGGAGGCGCTCCCATCGATGAAAATTTAGAGCAACAATTGTGTACTGAATTTCCAGATATTAAATGGGTCCATACTTTCGGAATGACAGAAACCTACTCTCACTTTGCCGGAAGAATATTGGGTGAAGAACATTACCGCTGTATCGATAATACCGAAATACAAACGGATGAAAGTGGCCGTTTGCAAGTAAAAAACCCCACTACCCATGGTTGGCTCCAAACCCATGATTTGATTAACATCCTGAGTCCCTCAAGTTTCCAATGGATAGGGCGAAGCGACTTTAGCATTAACTCTGGAGGAGTCAAAATACAACTTGAATCCGTTGAGAATGAAATTCGGCGGGCCCAACAATGGAACGAGGATGACTTTTTTTGTTGGTGGGAAGAAGATGAACAGCTCGGACAAGCTCTAGTCGCCTACCTTAAAAAAGGATTCACTCCACCGGAACATTGGGGAGTTACTCGTCAGCATACAAAACCCAGAATTGTTCGATATTTTGATCAACTTATCCGCACCAAAACAGGTAAGATACATCGAGAAAAAACATCAAAGTTTAGTGTACAAGAGAAAGGAAAGCACAAATAAGCCCATCCCCACAAGCCTCAAGCGATACATGTTTTTTTGAGCATCTACATAAGAAGCGGGCAAATCTATTTCCTTTAACTTTTTCATGGTCAACCATTGTGTGACCAATAGGTACACTACTAACAAAAGAGTATACAACGCTCCCGTATCTTGAAACAAATCCAAATACCCGATCAACCAATACAATCCGATGACGGCAAACAACGCGTACAGGGAATAAATTCTAAATCCTGAAAAGTGATTTAGTAGTTGCCCCCTTTGCTCGTCGGTTAATAACTTCAGGGACTTTTCGTTTCTATGGCGATTGAATAAAACGATCCCAATAAGTGCCGCTAAACCCAATATCAATATGATTTCTTTCATTGCAAATATTCCATTTTATAGGTGAACGTTTGAGATGCTCCCGCATTGAGATGCATCATTCCTTCCTTTTCTGTCAAGACACCCGAGGCATTCGCGTGATCTGCTATCCCCCACCAGGGCTCTAAACAAAGGAACGGTGCACCGGGCTTTTTCCATACCCCCCAATAAGGGGTCTCCGTTTCTACATAAAGCTTTACAAGTGGTATATTATCCTCTAAAATACAAATTGACGATATACCCGCTTGTTTGAATACGATGGCATCCGATTCAAATAAAGCATCGCAGAGGTCAATACGATTGCCCGAATGAGTTTCAAGCATTTCCATTTCTCCCGTGTAAATTCCATTTTCTATTAGGTGCCTCACCGGTTCTTCCAAGCCATCGATTTGAATGCTGTATTTCTCAGTTTCAAGAGGAGTATGAAACCCAGGATGTGCGCCAATACTGAATGGCATGGTAGATGAATGGTCAGTATTGGTTACCGTCTGCTCCACGGTAAGACCTCCTCCGTTTAAGGTGTAACGAATTTGAAGCGTAAACGAAAATGGGAATGCATCAAGTGTTGCTTGATTCGAATTCAATTGAAATAAAACACTGTTTTCAGATTGCTCTATACACTCAAATTCCGCATCTCGAGCAAATCCGTGCTGTTTCATTTCGAAGGTATCGCCGTTGTGAAAATATCGGTCGTCTTTTAATCTACCCACGATAGGAAATAATATCGGTGCAACGCGATTCCAATAGGCGTCATCTACGACCCAGAGCACCGATTTTTCTTGATTCCATTTTGTTCCATTCCTAGCTGAATGGCAAGTCCAGTTTAAAAGCTGCGCCCCTTTGGCGCTGATATTTACTGAATGGAGGGAGTTTCTTAATGAATGCACTTCGATTTATAGCAAAGTAACGTTACTTTTGGTAAAGTTATAAAGCAAAAAAAACAACCTACCATGCCTGATCGTCAAAACATATCGCGGATTGCTTTAGTAATAGACGATGAAATGTCCGGTAGGACCATGATTGAATTCTACATCCAAGAACATTTAGGAGACATCATTACCCGTGTCATATCCGTTTCTTCTTTGCAGGAAGCCAAGGAGGCATTCCTAATGGAGAATGTATTTATTGTTTTTACGGATATTGAACTGCGTAACGAAATGGGGCTAGAACTTACTCATTTTATTCCGGAAGATATCCCACTAGTAGTAGTTAGCGCTCATTCACAATATGCCTTAAAGGCTATTCAAGTAGATGCCTTTGATTACCTGCTAAAACCGTTGAGTGAGAGTGAGGTACTTCGATTTAAGTCAAAATTGAAGAAATGGCTAAAAGGTAAAAAGATTGGTGAAGTTACCGACGACCAGGAGGTACGTCTCATCATCAAGGATTCAGGGGAAAACATCGTAATCCCCGTTGGCGATATAATTTACCTAGAAGCCTGTGGGGCATATTCTAAAATTCATACTGAAGCTCGGAATTTTATTGCGTCGAAAACCTTAAAAAACATCGAAGATCTTTTACCGAGTTCCTTTCTAAGGGTACACCGTTCATTCATTGTACCTTTGGAGCGGATCAATAGCTACACCACCAATACCGTATGTTTGAAAGACGGAAGAAATATCAGCTTATCAAAAAGCGGCAAAAAGTTATTGCAGGCTTATTTGTAATCCTGCTTTTTTTTGGGATCCAGAACAAACCCGTCTATGGCCAAAATTTTCACCAAAAGCTCGAATTAAGCGAATTCAATGGTCTACCTACGTTGGTTTCTAGAAAAACCCATGTTGATGATGAGGGGAGCGTTTGGGTAGGTACCGATGCCGGTATGCGCGTTTACCCAAACAACCAGTCAGCCAAGGGTAAAATATGCCGTTCCCTTAAGCAGTACCAAGTGTGGGGAATTGAATCCTCCAAAAGGTATATATACGTGGGAACCTACGACAGTGGGATGTACATTTTCAGTCGCAATTCTGGAACTGTAATAAAGAAGATTTCATTTGAAAAGGCCAATCGCATCCGAAGGTTAAAACGTATCGATAGTGTGGTTTATGTATTACACAGCAAAGGAATTTTGGCTATTCGAGGGGATTCCATTTATCCGTATATCGAACACAATCCTATAATTTCAAATCAAGATAACGTCATATTCCCAATCGATATTTTCAAATGGAATGAGCAAATACTTATAGCCTATTATCGGGGCAACACCCTGTATAAACGAGGCCGTCAAAACCAGCCTCTCATTGAACCCTCTTTCACAAAAGATCTGTTTGATATGACCTCCTCTCAGGGCCTTTTTATACTTTCTGGGGTAGCATTTAAAGGCAAATTAATACTTGGTGCAGATCAAAATAGAATTGCTGTATGTGACTCTAACGGGGTGCGCATAGTCCAATTTCAGAGTAAATATGATCGATTTCTTACTTCGTGGGATATGGATACCGACGGAGAGAACCTTTACATTGCCACGGGGAACAACAAAAACCTCAATGAAGGGGCCTGTCTAAAAGTAAGCGAGAACGATTTGAGCCAAGATTATATTTGGGTGAATGAAACCCAGATTCAAAATTTTGCTTGGACCGTCACCTTTGATGCTAAGAACCATGGAGTTTGGTCTTCTACCTTGACCAAGGGTGTGTATTTCCGCCCGCAATACGATAAATGGATTGCCGCTCCATCAAATTTTGAACAATTTGAAGCAACGGAAGATTTCTTAGTGGCATGGAATGATCAGCATGTGTATTTAAAACAACATGATCATACCAAATGGAGAAAGTCAAATAAAAAGATCAAACCTATTCAATTCGTTCAATGGCAGCAAGATCTATTTGTCATAGGAATGGAGGGCTTGTATCAGTTTGATTTTAAGAACAATAGTTTTACCACAGTTGTCATCGGTGACTTTTCAGAAGTTTTAAGTACACAACAAGGACTTTATCTACGTACCCTCTTTGGGCCTCTGGGGTTCTATGATCCTTCATCCAAGAAATATCAAAAACGAGTATATGAAGGTAGCCGGAGCGTTACCAGCATGGCCACCTATCAGAATGAAATCATCTATCAATTGGAAAATAAGGGTTTCTTCCATTTATACCAGGGAAAACCCACACGATTTACCACCGATTTTGAAACTGATTTTCATAAAACCCGACTTTTTTTCCTAGGAAACAATCTCATTTTTCAATTTGGTACCTTACTCAGGATATGTACTATCGACTTTGAACAACACAGTATTTCGACACAAAAGGAAATTGACCTGAGCGAATTCATTAAGGAAACAACGATTAGCTGGATACGGAGCAATCGGTTTGGTTTATGGGTAGGAAATGGACAGTTTGTGTACAGGTTCAGTATAGACCCTAATCTGTGGAATCTGAGGTTAATTGATGAGTTTTATTTGGGTGCATCTAGTGACAACAAGGACAAAACCATCATAGTCGGAAAAACAGCCTATAAAAAAGTCAATGGTTATGTTCAAATCCAACTTCTAAACAAAGAAAACTCCTTATTAGAAACCATTGATTTTGAGGCAAAAATCAATGGTACAAAAATTTCATATCGACATAAAGTTCCGCGTGCAGATGAAAATGAATTCATTTCTTTTAAAGTACAATCGCGCGACTATTTTTTCAGCGAATACGGGTATATCCCTGTGCTCGTTTCAAAGGACTCACAGTGGATTTCGCGAACATTTATCCCTGTAAAAAAGGAACAATTAATTAAGTACCCTTATGGTATATACCAAATCGAATTTGGAACCAATCGAAGGGTGATCAAAACACTTTTTAGGATTTCCAAAAGCATATTCAAAAGTGTGGGATTTTGGTTACTTAGCATACTTTCATTGTTCCTATTGGTTGTGGTCTTATTCCAATACCAAACCGAAAGAGTTGCGCTCTCTCAAAAAATATCGGATTTACAGATGAACACCCTGAAAGCAAATATGAATCCACATTTCATTTTTAATATCATGAACTTGATTCAAGCAATGATTGTGAAATCAGAGAAGAAAAAAGCCCTAGAAGCGACCTCTGAATTGGGTAAAATAAATCGGTTATTCCTGGAAACATCCAATAAAGAACTCATATCACTAGAAGATGAAATTGATTATTGTGAGCGCTACATGGCCCTCGAATCGATGAGATTTGAAGATAAGCAATCCTTTAATTTTTCATTAGACATTGAGGAAAGTTTAGATTTAACAAGATGGCAGATACCACCTCTGATTTTACAACCCCTATTAGAAAATGCCATAAAACACGGTAGATCAGGTCGCAATAACATTAGGCTCAATGCCAGCTTGGATAGGCCTCATCTATTGAAAATAACCGTAGAAAATGACCTACCCAAACAGAAATCTGCGAAAAATACCATTAGTACACAAATGGGGATGAAATTAGTAAGAGAGCGTCTCGATATGATGAATGAACGTTATAGCCATCTGCTTAAGGCATCGTTCTCTGTAATAATCGTTGATAACACCTATAACGTAGTCATTGAATTAAAGCAGGTTTCCCACGATTGGATTTACGAATAGATCAGTGGCGATTGTTGATTCTATATAACCAAACATCGGGACTTTTATCGTTTTTTTCTTTTTGAATAAAACCTGGAAGATCATCATTCACAATAAACATCAAACGACTACGCTTGATATTGCGCACATCCTTTGGTAGATGAATAATATTAAGTGCTATATCAAATTCTCTTTCTGTGTATAAACCTGAGGTCAAACTTTGAATGTTCCTAAATACATGCTGATCATCACCGAGCTCCTCGTAGATATTTTTCCATTTTCTCAATGCCACGCGCTCACGCCTGATGAAAACATATTGTACCATCACAACCAATAAAAATAACGTGAGTATTCCGATGATCAATTCTGTTCTAGAAAACGAATCATCTGACTCCGTAGGAAGGTTTTTAATATCGTGAATAGACCAAAATGGTTTACAATACAACTGTATATACTCCCGGGTATCCCAAATATCTACGTCACCTTTTTCAAACACCACATAAATGGAATCCCCTTTTGCAAAAGCATAGTTCTTATCGGAAGAAGGCCTACCCAGTGCCGAATGAATTTTGGTTAAACTCGGACCTGTTTTATTAATGTACAACTGCCCATTTCTCCTGTCAAGGATGTAATCTGCATTACCATTAACACCCATGATGGAGTATGGGCTTTTTTGGGTGTTCCAAACAGGCGCAATGTAAAAAAATGGCGGAGTATCCTCGGTTTGATTAAGTGAAAACTCCTCGACGTCCATGGTGTTGAGATCCACTCGGTAATAGTTACTCAACGTTGTATTTAAACCCCTTTCTTGATCTTGAA
>VMCP01000268.1 GCA_008081305.1 Bacteroidota bacterium
TGATGCGGGAGTTCATTTTGGACATCTTACCCGTAAGTGGAATCCAAGAATGGCACCATACATCTTTATGGAGCAAAATGGGATTCACATCATCGATTTAAAGAAAACAGAATCTCGTTTAGAAGAAGCGAAGGCAGCAGCAAAGAATATTGCAAAGTCTGGCCGTCGTATCTTGTTTGTATCCACTAAGAAGCAGGCGAAAGAAATCGTTTCTACCGAAGCAGCGAAGGCCGGGATGCCACACGTAACCGAAAGATGGTTGGGTGGTATGTTGACCAACTTCCAAACGGTGCGTCGTTCAATCAAGCGTATGCAGGTGATTGATAAAATGGCTACGGACGGAACATTCGAGCGTTTGAACAAGAAAGAGCGTTTGATGCTTGATCGTGAGAAGATCAAATTAGCGCGTGTTTTAGGCGGTATCGAGGAAATGACGAAACTACCTGGTGCGTTATTTGTAGTTGATATCAAGCGTGAACACTTAGCAATATCCGAAGCTCAGCGTTTGGGTATTCCTGTAATCGCGTTGGTTGATACTAATTCTGACCCAACATTAGTGAATTACCCAATTCCTGGTAACGATGATGCTTCTAAAAGTATTGAGTTGATCGTGTCTGAATTGGCATCTGCTATTTCAGAAGGAACTGCAGCTCGTAAGAAGGAGAAGCAAGTTGAAGAAGCAAAGAACCAAGAGAAAGCTGCCGAAGCAGAAGTTGCAACTGAATCTGAAAAATAAAAAACAATGAGCATTAGTGCATCTGAAGTAAATAACCTGCGCAAGGCAACTGGCGCTGGTTTGATGGATTGTAAAAAAGCATTAACCGAAACTAACGGTGATTTTGATGCAGCAGTAGATTTTTTGCGTAAGCGTGGTGCTAAAATTGCAGCCAAGCGTGCGGATCGTGAAGCTACCGAGGGAGCAGTTATTGCATTAACGTCAGCAGATAACAAAACTGGTGTTATCGTTTTGTTGAGTTGTGAGACTGATTTCGTAGCAAAGAATGACGGATTCGTTGCGTTTGCTAAGGAAATCGCGGAAGTGGCTCTAGCCGAGAAGCCAGCGGATATTTCAGCGCTTAAAACACTTAAAGTGGGTGCAGTTGCGTTGGAAGCAAGATTACTCGAAGAAGTAGCAAAAATTGGAGAGAAAATTGATGTTGTTCACTACGAGTTAGTAGAGGGTGAAAATATTGTGCCTTACATTCATGCTGGAAACAGAATGGGTGTGTTGGTTGAAATGAATAATGCAGCAACCGATGCCAATATTTCTGCGGGTAAAGATGTAGCAATGCAGATTGCTGCAATGAATCCTGTAGCCGTTGATAAAGATGGGGTAGATGCAGCGACTGTTGAACGTGAAATGAAGATTGGACGTGAGCAGGCAATTGCTGAAGGTAAACCAGAAAACATCATTGATCGTATCGCTGAGGGTAAATTACAGAAGTTCTTTAAAGAGAATACCCTGTTGAATCAGGACTTTGTAAAAGACTCTTCCATGAGCGTGGCTAAAATGTTAGATGGGGTTGAAAAAGGACTCACAATCAAACAATTTAAGCGAGTACAATTAGGTTAATTTAGTTAATATCAAAAAATCCTCCGAAATTCGGGGGATTTTTTTTGCCAAAAAACACATGAAATACCAAAGAATTTTACTCAAACTAAGTGGTGAAGCCTTGTTAGGTAACCAAGATTACGGGATTGATCCGGTTGTTTTAAAACAATATGCTGAAGAGGTTAATGCCGTAGTTCAAGAAGGGGTACAAGTGGCCATAGTCATAGGCGGTGGTAATATTTTTAGAGGTGTTCAAGGTGCGCAAGGTGGAGTTGTAGATAGAGCTACAGGGGATTACATGGGAATGCTCGCCACGATGATGAATGCAATGGCGATTCAAGGGGCGTTCGAAAAGGAGGGGATCGTAACGAGGCTGCTTTCGGCCATTAAAATGGAGCAAATATCAGAACCGTTTATACGTCGCAGGGCTATTCGCCATTTAGAAAAAGGTAGGGTAGTTATTTTCGGTGCCGGTACCGGGAATCCGTACTTCACTACAGATACAGCGGCTTCATTAAGAGCGGTAGAGATTGAAGCTGATATTGTGATTAAAGGCACGCGAGTGGATGGTATTTATTCCGCTGATCCTGAAAAGAATCCGGAGGCAGTGAAATACGACAAGATTTCGTACAAAGACGTATTTGATAAAGATTTGAACGTGATGGATATGACGGCCTTTACTTTATGTCACGAGAATAAAAAGCAAATAGTCGTGTTCAATATGAATGAGCCAGGTAACTTGTTAAAGTTAGCCAAAGGCGATTCTATAGGTACTCTAGTTCATTAAAGGTAAACCAACTCATGGGTTTACAATATTTGTGTTCGTATGCCTAACGATTTTTCGAAACTAGATTTAAATTTATTGGATCTTGGTTTAGCTAAGCCTGCTTTGAGGGCCTTGGTTATTGCAGAATTATATACCTTGAATCAAGTACGGAAGTACGGCCTAGAAGCAATATCTAAATTGCACGGGATAGGGCCGACAGCTATTCATAAGTTATTTCCAAAATAAAAGAGGCCTCTAAATATAGAGGCCTCTTTTCAAATTGAAATATTTTTAACTAAGCTAAGGCGTTAACGTGGCGTTGAAGACTTGACTTCAAATTGCCCGCTTTATTCTTATGTATAATATTTTTCTTTGCTAGTTTGTCAACCGCGTTGAAGGCAATCTTCAACATAGGCTCAGCCTCGGCTTTGGTTTGAGCATTGCGAACATTTTTGATGATGGTACGAGCAGTTTTGTGCTGGTAACGATTGAGTTCACGCTTAGCGTTGTTGGAACGAATTCTCTTTATTGCTGATTTGTGATTTGCCATTGGTCTATTAAAGGATTGCAAAGATAAGGCGTTAGGTTAAAATAATCAACACCTGAAATAATTTATTCTGATTCGGGGGCAAGTCTAATCACTAGCCCATCAATGGCTTGGTTTAGATGTAACTGGCAACCTAACCGAGAATTATCCTCTACGTAAAAAGCTTGATCAAGCATGTCCAGTTCTGCATCGCTTTGTTCGGGTAATTCATGGTCACTTTCCACGTACACTTGGCAAGTTGCACACATAGCCATACCTCCGCATTCTCCTTTCACAGGTAGTTCAACGGCCTTGCAGAATTCCATGAGATTCATATTCATGTCGGTTGGGGCCTCGTATTGACGTGAGTTCCCCCTCCTATCTATAATGGTGATTTTTATGGTATTGTCCATGTACTATGCTTTCTTTAGGTGGTCAGTATAATTGAAACGAGTGATATTGAATTTATCGGCAGTATTTTGTTCTAGAATGTAGAGACCTAAATTTTCATGCGGGAATTTATCCATGTTTTTAAGTTCTTCACCCGTCAATAAACATAAGAAACTTCTGATAGCCCTGCCATGCATGCAGATTAAAATTTTTTGATAGTCGGTGCTTAGAATTTTAGCTAACCCTATTTTTTGTCTTGCATACATAGAGGCAGCGGATTCACCTCCATCAACCGACGCTTCGTAATCTCCTTTTTTCCAACGAGCTGAGATTCCTAAAAAATGATTGTAACGCTCGGGTGTTGGTTCTTTTCCTTCCAGGACTCCCCAATTTATTTCATTTAATTCAGGAATAATGAGTTGTTTGAGTCCAGACTGTACAAATGGAGCCACGCTTTGATGGGTTCTCTTAAGTTCGGAAACAAAAAGGGCATCAAAATTTTCAGCTTGAAAAGCTTCATGAAAAGCAATTGCTTGATTTTTTCCCGTCTCATTTAGATCAGAATCGATTCCAGAACCCTGTACGATTTTGCGCAGATTGTAGTCAGTTTCACCATGTCTGACTAAATAGATTGTTTTTCTTGTATGTGAATTGGAAATTTGAGACATCAATGGAGGCAGTGTTTAACCCTACGAAGATAAGTATCGAAGCCCTTAACGACCGATGTAATCAAACGATGAGTACAGCAATTGGTCTAACATTTACTAAAATAACAGAGCAGGCGTTGTATGCAGAGATGACTGTAAGTGAGAAAAACTGCCAACCACTCGGTCATTTGAATGGAGGTGCATCTATGGCGGCGATTGAAATTGTCGGTTCCATGGCGGCAAACCTTGTTTTGGATAGGGAGAAATTTGTGGCCGTTGGTCAAAATATTCAAGGAAGTCATTTGAGGCCAGCGCTCTTAGGTGAGGTCGTAACAGCTGTTGGTACGCCTTTACATATTGGAAGAAAAACACAGCTTTGGGAAGTGAGTATATTCAATAACAAAGAAAAAATGATTTGCAAGGGTAGTATTACCATGGCGGTTATCCCCACACAAAAATGAGCAGTGCCTTCGCACTAATATCGAACCCATCGTTAAAACCTAAAAAGATTCATTGTTATCGATCCAATGAGTTGAAAGGGGTCAAATCCCAGGAAATCGCTGAAATACCCTCTGAGTCATTTGTTTTTAGTCCTTGGGACTCGGATACTACCTTTTATTTGGATGAATTCTTGGGCGAATTGGACGCATCAAGTATCCATGAATATTTAAATAGTATTTCCGAGTTGGACAGTTTAAACCTTTTTGAGGAAACACAAGCTGATTTTGAAAAAAGGGTAGAAAATGCCAAAATAGCGTTTCAAAATGCATCACTAGAGAAAGTAGTTGTGGCTAGAACCAAAAAGTTTTCCCTGGTAAATGGATTTGATATCTTGGAGGTGTTCTATCGTCTGGTGGAGGCGAATCCCAATTCACTGGTATATTTACTGAAATCATCTCAGTGGGGTACTTGGCTCGGAGCAACCCCTGAATTATTGTTGGATTACGACGGAAAAGATTTTCAAACCATGAGTCTAGCAGGGACATTATTCTCCGATACCGAAGAATGGAGTTCCAAGGAAGCAGCAGAACAATCTGTGACATCTTCATTCATTGAAGAAGTGATTGGTTGGGACAGCAACCGTAAACCCCAAATTCAAGAGCTAAACCAAGGTAGACTCCGGCATTTGATGTCGGTATATCGTTTACCCATGAAAATGGAGAAGATGGCTAGTGTATTAACTAATTTATCACCTACACCTGCCGTTAGTGGCTATCCTGTGAAGCTTGCCTTGGACTATCTCCAAAAAACAGAAAAGATGGAGCGCTCACTTTATGCTGGGTTTATTGGTTCAAAAAGCGGTGAAAATTGGAAACTGCATGTAAATCTACGATGTGCGCAGATTTTTATGGGTGATGCTTTTCTTTATGCAGGTTGTGGAATTAATTCATCGAGTAACCCCAGGAGAGAATGGGAAGAAACGCAGAACAAAATGCGGGTTATCGAGGAATGTCTTTTTTGATTTCATCTACATCTACCTTTACCTTAGGAGCAAATGGAAGGTCGTCAGTTAGAAGCTTTTTAACCCACGTTTTACCTTCTTGGAAATACGCATAGTAATCGCCTGAAGGGATATAGTAATAAGGGTTTCCTTTGTATTTGGGTTCTGAAGGGATTAAGTTTTCTACTACGATGTGCTGTCCCTGTTCTTGGTAACGAAGTAATAATTGGGCTGATTTGTGGTATTCAAAAACCTCTCTGGGCTCTGGTGTAGGATCTTCCTCGCTACTGCGGTATAGTTCGTATCCCCACAGGGGTTCACCATCTTCAAAATACAGAGCGTCTAAAATCGAGCGATTTGAGTGAATGTTATGTCCATCAAAGCCCATTAACATATAAACGGTGTTGCGATTGTGTTTGAAAGGAACCATTTGGTAGTATAATGCTCCAATCCACTGATCATTCGTTAACCCCGCTTCTTGGTAATTCTCAGGAAGAGCTTGTGCCGAATCCCATAAGGGGTATACATTTATCTTTTTCCGTCGTTTTTTGTGTTGCAAAACGCCATAGTGAGTGAACTTCCCGTCATTTGATATCACGTTATAAGTAAATAGTCGAACATCGGCTTTTGGGTGTTCAGCTATAGCGATGGTTGAATAACGTAATGATTCAAATGAATAATCCCAAGACTCTGGCTCAACCAAGGTTTGAAGTAAGATATCTTGGATTTCTTGAGCAGCTTTAAACTTGGCTTCATCGGTTGTGTCTTTGCGCAGAGGGATTTGGTTTATTTTGAGGATTTCATCCTCGATATGCTGAAACTCTTGGGCCATGCCAGAATGGGGTAACAGGACAATCAATATCCCCAATAACCTTAAGGTAGATCCAAGGTTTTTGTGCAAATCAAAATTGAGACTCATGCGCAAAAACACAACGAAAAAGAAGATTGGATATTCTTAAATGTTTTCAATTACCATGGCAGATGCACCTCCACCACCGTTACAAATACCTGCACCACCAAATTTGCCTCCATTTTGTTTTAGAACA
>VMCP01000173.1 GCA_008081305.1 Bacteroidota bacterium
CCAACCAATTCAAAACTTTTACCTCCATCTTCACTTTTGTAAAGACCGTTACCATAACCTACACTTCGCTGATTATTATTCTCTCCGGTCCCTACCCAAACGATATTTGGATTCTTAGGATCCAATGATATACAACCAATGCTCTGAGTACCGTATTTATCAAATATTGGAGTAAACGTTCCACCTGCGTTGCTGGTCTTCCAAACACCACCATAAGCACTAGCCACATAGTATTCGGAGTGATCTTTTGGATTAACGGCTAAATCTATAATTCTACCGCTTGTGGTCGCAGGACCAATCATTCTAAAGTTTAACTTTTTGGCAAACCCCTCGATGATGCTATCTCTAGCTTCATTGCTTTGTGCATTCAAACAAGGAATAACTAAAGCAGAGGCTACAAGAGGAATAAAAATTGATTTGAAATAATTCTTAAATAACATGTGTAATCTTCGATTTTTCTCGAAGATACACTATTTGAAAGTGAGATATTTTTCAAGTTGCTTAGCGATGGAAGGCCACGAAAAACTATCACGGATTGCCTTTCCTCCTTCTGAAGCCATTTTTAACCTAAATTCATCATCTCTGAGAATACGAACAACGTTGTGGGCAAACTCATTTGCATCTTTAGACGGTAAAGCCCCTATACCATCTGGAAGCCCAAGTCCTTCGTAACCTACATACGTTGTCACTACGGGTATATCCATAGACAACGCCTCTAGAACTTTATTTTGTGTACCAGCGCCAATTCTTAAAGGCGATACGACCACATGAGCTTTGGCATATTCTTTTGCAAGATTTTCAATAAATCCAGTGACTTTCACTTGTTCGGATGCTAATTCACAAACCTTAGGAACAGGCCTTTGGCCCGCGATAATAAATTCAACTTCAGGAATCTCATTTTGTATTATCGGAAATATCTGATGAACAAAGTATTGAACAGCATCAACATTTGGTGCATAGTCCATATTACCCGTAAACAAAATACGATTTTTAATAAATGCTTCTTCAGACGAGGCAAAGGTTTTGGTATCAACCCCGTTAGGCAAAACATCCACTTTGGCACCGTCTATTTTACTTAAATATCGCTGGTCTTCCTTACTGCAAACAAGTGTTTGAGGAAATGTAGGGATGGTCTGTATTTCAAAATGGTTTAGCCTTTTGTACTCAAGGAAATTAAACGCTTTAATGAATGGATTCTTTGCAGAGTGATATCGCCGTTTCCAATACATACTAAAGGCATCTGGCAAGTCCAATACGACCTTATGTTTGAATTCGCTAGGGATAAACTGAGCCATGCGGATATGTTGAACATGAATGCCGTCATAATCCCCCTTCTTCATCACATCATAAACCTGTTCTCTAAAGCGCGCACTTCTGAAGTAACCTATCTGAAAAGGTTCATTTGAGAACAAGGTAAAAAAGGTATTCAAGAAAGACTTCCATCTAGGAATGAATACGTAATCAATACGGTTGAAAATCTTACTAAGTGGCTCAATGCTATCAATATCTTCCTGATTCTCCGCAATGGTTATCAAATCCAAGGAATGATGCTGTAATTCCTTTGCCAAATTGTAGATCTTAAGCTTGTCTCCTCTGTATGGAGGATATGGCATTCTATTCGCTACAAACAGCAATCGCATCACGACAAAAATACCCGTAAAATTTCAAAGTATGTGGTAATATTGTGTATTCATGAAATTAAGCCAAAGAATGCAAAATGTGGTGGAAAGCCAAACCATCGCAATGACAAAAAAAGCCCGAGAACTCAAGTCAAAAGGACACGATGTCATTAGTTTAAGCATTGGTGAGCCTGATTTCGACACACCAGAAGTGATTTGCAATTCTGCAAATAGAGCCATGGGAAATGGCGAAACCCATTATCCTCCTGTTTTAGGAACAATTGATTTTAGAACAGCCATCAAAAATAAATTACTCAAAGAAAACAATATTGAAGTTGAGCTTGATGAAATTATAGTTAGTAATGGTGCTAAACAAAGCATTTTTAATGCTGTGATGACCTTAATTAATCCAGGAGATGAGGTAATTATTCCAGCTCCATACTGGGTAAGTTACCCTAGCATGGTTCACTATGCTGGGGGCAAGGTAGTCTCAATCGAATCAGCAGCAGAAAATCATTTCAAAATAAGTGCTGAAGAACTGGAGTCAAAGATCAACGCCAATACCCGATTAATCATTTTCTCCAGTCCATGCAACCCTAGCGGATCTGTTATGAGCACAGAAGAAATAGAAGAATGGGTGAAAGTATTGGAGAAACATCCAGAAGTGTATGTCATTGCCGATGAAATTTACGAGAAAATCCTGTTTACGGACAAACCTAAATCCCTTGGAGCCTATCCATCCTTGAAAGGAAGAATTGCAACGGTGAATGGCCTATCAAAAGGGTATGCGATGACTGGTTGGAGAATTGGTTACATGGCTGGACCTAAGGAATGGATTCAAGCATGTGAAAAATATCAAGGAATGATAAGCAGTGGAGCAAATTCAGTGGGTCAGGCTGCGGGAGCTTTCGCACTCCATAATTTAGCCGCTCAACAAGAAGTGGAAAATATGCGAATTTCCTTTAATAAAAGGAGGCAACTTATGTCACAAATGATCGCTGATATCCATGGTATGAATTGTCCAGAACCTCAGGGTGCATTTTATTATTTCCCAGATGTTAGTCATTACTTTGGCCAAACCACTGCTGACAGTAAAAGGATAATGAATTCTGATGACCTCTGCATGTATTTGTTAGAAACTGCCCATGTTGCAACCGTATCAGGCTCAGCATTTGGTACACCTAGTTGTATTAGGCTATCCTATGCCGCTTCAGAAGAACAACTCACCGAGGCTATGAAGAGAATTTCTATGGCCCTAACCCAGCTGAATTAAATCGTATATTTGCCACAATGATGCCGAGCATTAATATCGAAGAAACATTTCAAAAATTTGTGGGACTTAGAGTCCTAATTGTCGGTGATGTAATGGTTGATAGTTACGTAACCGGTAAGGTTGACCGGGTATCACCAGAAGCGCCAGTACCTGTAGTTGATGTAAAAAAATTTGATTCAAGACTCGGTGGAGCTGGAAATGTTGCGCTTAACATTAAAGCCATGGGGGGAATTCCGATTATTTGTTCGGTAATTGGTAGAGACAAAGAAGGAGAATCACTCAAAACCCTGCTAGAGAAAGAAGGAATCTATGCAAAAGCACTTCTAGAGAGCGAAAAACGAAAGACTACTACCAAAACCCGTGTCATAGGCAATAACCATCAATTGGTTCGATTTGACTATGAAGATAAAACAGATCTTGATTCCGTGGATGCTTATCTTCTAGATGAACATTATCATCGTGAATTAGAAAATTGCGATATCGTCATCTTTGAAGATTATAACAAGGGTGTTTTATCGAAGCAGAACATTCAGAAATACATCGCTGCCGCAACTGATGCAGGAATTCCAACGGTTGTTGACCCTAAGAAAAGCAACTTTATGGAATATCAGGGCACTACCCTCTTTAAGCCTAATTTCAAAGAAATGAAAGAAGGGCTTGGTATCGAAACTGAATTGGATACCTTAGACGAGATTGAAGAGGCTATTGTAGAGTTGGAAAAGAACCTTAAAAACAAGCGGACTCTTGTAACCCTAAGTGAGCGTGGTGTTATCATCAGTGATGAAGGTAGCTTTCATCGCAAACCGGCTCATATTAGAAATATTTCAGACGTTTCTGGTGCTGGAGACACTGTGATTAGCGTTGCCAGCCTTTGTGTTGCACTTGGACTAAATCCATCCATAACGGCTGAATTAAGCAACCTTGCTGGTGGGCTAGTATGTGAGGAGCGCGGAGTAGTTCCTATTCAAAAGGAAAGACTCTTGTCTGAAGCTAAACGTGTTTTTAATCAATCATAAATCACCATTATTATAGCATAAAAAAGAGGCGATGATTATCGCCTCTTTTTTATTGAGTTAGTTTTAGGTTATTGATTAACGGATTCCGTTCATCAATACTAATAGTTTTTTACTTAAGAAGAATAGGAATACACTAGCAGCTCCCGCCATCACAACAAAGATCATGAAGAAGTCATACAATGTTTCCACTTTGAAGCCTGCAAAGCTTGGCTTCTCAGGATCAAGATTCCAAACTTGTGCTTGGTGTATTGTTTTTAACTCCCCTTCGTCTGTTTTCTTCTCGATATCTTCAATGGTGAGTAGTAAGTTATTGTCTAACAATACCGCTTCTTTGAAATTCGAATTCAACGTCTTAATTAACTTCATTGGGAAAACCTTGATATAGGCAGTTTCGCTATTTGCATCATATGAAACGCTGTTGATGATCATTTTATCATCTTTTGTTGTTATGTCTGCTTTAGCAATTGGTAACTGATAATCTTGTTTTGGATCAGCTTTAAAAGCCATTGTATCGATTACGTTTCCGCGAATTGAAGCAATTACATCATCAGAAACTGCACCTTCGTATTTACTTTCGATTTTAACTTCTTCAGGATAAAGGGCACTCAAAGTACCTGCAAATTTATTAGCAGATGCCGTTGACAAGAACCACACACCCATTAACAAAGAAGCAAAACGAGCGGGTGAAAGCTTATTCACCATAGAAAGTCCAATCGGAGATAAACAAAGTTCACCCAGAGTATGGATAGTGTATAAACTTACCAACCACATCATACTCACCTTAGTACTTGGTTCTAATCCCTTTACTCCAAAGGCAATCACAAGATAACCGACAGCCAAAAGGAACAAACCTAAAGCTTGTTTAAAAGGAGATGCTGGCTCCATATTCTTTTTACCCAATAAACCCCAAATCCATACAAAGACTGGAGCAAACAACACAATAGCTAAGGCATTAATTGCTTGGAAGTAAGAAGCAGGAACTGTGGTTCCAAAAACATTCCTGTCTGTTTGTTCTTCCGCGAAATAAGTCAAACTAGCACCTGCTTGTTCAAAAGCTGCCCAGAAGAAGATCACGAAAAATGCTGCAATGTAGATAACCCAAATACGTTGTTTTTCAACTTTCTCCAAGGATGGATCTGTGATGATAAAACCAGGTGCGGCAATGGTTAATCCAAAAATAAAGGAACCAATCATTCCAAAATCTAAAGGATAGTAGAACAATAAGAAAAGTGCGAAAAACACCCCTACCCAAAGGTAAATCCTATTTGGGTTAACGGGAACGCTTTCTTTCTTCTCTACATCCTCTGCATTACGAGCATTATTCGGCGCCTCACCAATCTGCTCTCCATCTGGAGTAACAATATACTTGTTTTTGAGAGCGATGAACATCACCAAACTCAATATCATTCCAATACATGCCGCAAGGAATCCCCAACGGAAATCAGCCGCACTACCTGTATCTCCTAAATAACCGCAAACAAATGGAGCAATAAAAGCTCCTAAGTTGATACCCATGTAAAAAATGGTAAAAGCAGAGTCAACTCGCTTATCACCTTCAGGGTACAACTGCCCAACCATAGTTGAGATGTTTGGCTTAAAAAATCCATTTCCTATAATTAGGAAAGCAAGACCAACAAACATCCACATCGGAGCAGATGCTGTTTGGTAAAGCGTACCAGCAAGAAACATGAAAAACTGCCCGACGGCCATCAAAATTCCACCAATTATGATAGACTTTCGATTTCCCCAATAGCGGTCAGCCATGTAACCTCCAATAAGTGGCGTTAAATAAACTAAACCAGTGTAACTTCCGTAGATATCAGAAGCATATGCTTTATCAAATAATAAAGCCTTGGTCATGAATAATACAAATAGGGCACGCATTCCGTAATAACTGAATCGCTCCCACATTTCTGTGACAAACAGGACATACAACCCTTTGGGGTGTCCTTTTTGGGTGTTAGATAAAGTAGCTGTTGAACTCATAAAAGTTTACTCTTTCGTTTTCTTGGTCGGCTAAAATAGACGTTTTTTTTTGAAAACACATCAAGACTAAGCCCACGAAACTTGCAAAACATCTTGGCAAAAGCCTTAATTTGCAAACATGCCTCAATTAAGTGCCGAACAGATTGCAAAAACCACAGGTGGAGAAATCATTGGTGACCAAAATAAAACCATATCTTCAGTGGCAAAACTCGATGAAGCAACAAGCGAAGATTTGGCATTTTTTGCTAATCCGAAATATGAAAATCAAGTTTACGATTCAAAATGCGGCATCCTATTTGTACCTGATAATTTCAAAGCAAGTCAAGAAATCACAGCGACACTTATTGCACACGAAAATCCTTATTTCGCTTTTTGCACCATACTTTCGATTTATTTCAACCCGAATGTGAAAAAACAGGGAATTCATCCTACTGCAGTGGTTCATCCCACAGCGCGCGTCGGA
>VMCP01000215.1 GCA_008081305.1 Bacteroidota bacterium
CTTTGTAGTCTTCAACTACTTGGAGGCCGAGCTTTTTCCAATCAATGCTCAATTTAGGAGAGGTAGTAGTGCCCGTAATTCTCATCGGTACAGCTTTCCCTTGGGTGTAAAAATGTCCGTTGAAATCTAAATTCTGGTCGAGGTCTACACCACCTGTAAACGCCATATTTGACCCCTTGTAAACATCTAATCTGATGCTATCCTTAAGTTTAAGCTGACCATCTTGTATCGCAAAACCAAGGGTACCAGGCTTTATTTTAACTTCTTTTACATTTTCCTTACCCCATTTTAACTGCTCAAAAACTTGATTAAGCCATTCGGGTGATTCTAATTTCGTCGCCTGACTTACTTTGGCAAATCCATCCGCGCTTAAATCCTGCATGATGGGTGACATGTTTTGGTCGAGATCAGAATTCATTTTCATGTTTAGGTTGAATGGCGCATCAAACTTTTTCATGATAGGTGCGTAGGTTTGTAATAGACGGAAAGAATTCCCCACATTTTTTGGCACTAGGTTTTGTAACGCAAAGCTTGTAGCCAAATGGGGTTTCCCTCCTTCTTCATATGCATAGGTGGTACTGAAGTTGAACTGACTTCCCCATAAATTGGCCTTGATGGGGTCAACGATTAATCGGCCTTCGCTGACTTTAATAACAGCTTGGCAATTGCGAAGGTCATAATCTTCATAAATCAACTGCCCGATGCTTCCTGAGAATTCAAGGTCTAAATTGTGTGGAATGCTTACCGCTTCCAAAGTTGAACTATCCTTGGCTTCGGATGTTTCTTCCGGACTTACATCCTCAGAAGCTATCCATTCGTTAAGATCGATTTTATCGCTGTGGATTTTCAATCTACCGTGAAGCATTTCATCGTTTAAAGCAAAGGCAATTGCGTTATCTAATGTTCCCTCTTTGACTTCGATTGTAGACTGTCCGTAGGTGATTTTTGATGGAGCAACTTTAAAGGAATGAGGGTTAGCGGTTATTTCAAAGTAGTTTATGTTAAGGGGTAATATATCTTCACTGAAGAAGTTGAATTCTTCCAACTTTAAAGAACCTTCCGCTTTGAGGCCATTGATGTTTTGATTTTCGACGCTTGCGTAATGGCCCTCAAACGATATGGAACTTGCTATTTTTCCACTCACAGCTAACGTTGAATCCAAAGGAAGAAATTCATTCCAATGATCTAAGTCGATGCCTGCTTTTATATTCCCTTTTGCATATGGGTTTGAAATGGGGTTTTTGGAATACAAGCTCATTTCAAACGGATCTTCTCCCAATTTTAGTGAGAAGGTTTTTAGATCAAGGATGGATTGGTCGGGATCCCCATCCTTGTTTTCAATCAATAAATCCATGTTGATATTGGTCACCGATTTTGGTAGATCGGGATAATGGAATTGTGCATTTTGGATGCCCATTTTAATCTCTGAGGATGGCATTTTTACCTCGTCCATGATGCCCTTCAACACCATAGAGAAATTCATTTTACCCGATGCTTGCACCTGATTAAAATCTTGAGTGTAGCATCCAGGAACGGCAGACAACAATGATTTAAATTCAGAACTCGGAACATCCATGGCTAAATCCATCTCCATGTTTTCATCGTTGAGTTGCAACCAACCTTTCATGTTCAATGGAAGTTCGTTGAGCTTGGCATTCATGGATTCAATGTCAAAACGGAAGGTGCCTAAATCCATTTCTATGGAACTTTCTAGGTTAAATGAAGCCTTGGATACAGCGGTTAATCCTTCATAGCTCACATTCATTTCTTTGGATGTAAAAGTGCTGATTAAATTGAAAATATCTCCTTTGTAAGATCCTTCCGCTATAAAATCAGAAGAATTGGATACAAAATCTACTCCCATAGAGGCATCGTGGTAGATAATATTCGCATTGGTAATCTCTATATGATTTAGATCTAAAGACAAAGATGATTCAGTAGTCTCTTCCTCGGTGATTTCTGTTTCAGCACCCTCGGCAGGAACAATGTCATAATTCCCGCGCCCACTCGGTAGCACATGTACCTTAACACGAGGCTCGTTGACGTAAATTTTACTCAGGCCAATGGATTCATTGTCGCCAAAAAGTGTAGAAATATCCACCACAAGGCGAAGTTCTTTGGATTGGAAAAGGGTATCGGTTTGGAAGGAGTCAACACCAACAATTTTAAGGTTGTTAACGCCAACCGATAAGTTGGGAAAATTTCGGATCAAACTTAAATTCAAGTCATCGTCAAAATCGATTTTAGCCATAACCGATTCTGATGCTGCTTGTTTCGCGGCTGTCAAAATCTTCCCTTTGAACATCAAGGGAGCCGTTAATAGTATCAAGAGAAAAATCACCAATACCGCACCAATTCGAACCATCCATTTTTTCATATTTCGAAATTACAACAATTAGTATTTGGATTAACGCTAAAACACATCGCGTATTTCCTTTTTATAAATGCAGTTTTGATTAACTTCGCTTTCAGTATAAAAGACCAAAATCTATGCTTACAGGATTAACACACATGCACTCATTACTTCGTTGGGTGATTTTGATTTTATTGATTTACACCTTGATTCGTTCGTTTCAGGGTAAGGCTGGAAAAGAAGCCAAGTTTTTAACCATTACCTCTCATATCATGCTCTTGATTGGTTTGGCCCAATGGTTCCTTGGATCTTGGGGTCTAAAGCTCATACAAAATGTAGGAATGGGAGAGGTAATGAAGAACGCTTCTCAACGTTTTTTTGCGGTAGAACACACCTTCACCATGATCATTGCCATTGCTTTGATTACCGTTGGTGGTGTTTCTGTAAGAAAGGGAAAGTCTAACGCCAAATGGTTCTATTTGATTGCGTTAATTCTCATTTTAATGAGGATTCCTTGGCCATTTATGGAAGCTGGAGTTGCTCGTGGGTGGTTCCCAGGAATGGCGACTTAATCCATTCATCTTTTACTGAATCAGAATATCGAAAGGTGCGACATTAAAGTCGTACCTTTTTTATTTTTGAGTTAAATTTAACATCATGAAAAAATCGACTTGGTTTATCATCGCAATACTAGCAGTATCTGGAGGTTTTTTTGGGTCACTCATACAAAACCGTTTGTTTGGTCCCAAAGCGAGCACGACATTATCAGTAGCTTCTGAGCGTGAAGATTTACTAAAGGCAGTAAATACGGGAGGTGAAGATCTCACCAAGTTTGAAACCGCTAGTGCTGTTTCAACCCCAACGGTGGTATTTATCAAAACCGTATCCACCGTTCGTTACGAGAGTCCGTTTGGGTTCTGGGATTTCGACCCATTTGGAAGTAGAGGAAAGGCATCCAGTTCAGGAAGTGGGGTCATCGTGAGTTCGGATGGTTACATTGTGACTAATAATCATGTGATTCAGGGAGCGGAGAAAATAACTGTTGTGCTAAATAAAGGGAAACGAGAATTTGAAGCAACGGTAGTGGGTGCAGATCCTAGTACAGATTTGGCCTTAATCAAAATCGATAAATCAGAGTTGCCAGCCATTGTTTTTGGTAATTCTGATAAGGTAAATGTAGGTGAATGGGTGTTGGCCGTGGGTAATCCGTTTAACTTAAACAGTACTGTAACCGCAGGAATTGTTTCCGCTAAAGGACGTAACATCAATATTGTGAAAAACCGATTCCCCATTGAGAGTTTCATTCAAACTGACGCGGCGATCAATCCTGGGAACTCTGGTGGGGCATTGGTGAATTTAAATGGAGAGTTGGTAGGTATTAATACGGCTATCCAATCCAATACAGGTAGCTATACAGGGTATGGTTTTGCCATTCCGAGTAACATTGTGAAGAAAATCGTTCAGGATTTCATTGAAAAGGGAGAGGTATTACGGGCATTCACTGGTTTTGAAGTGGGGCCTGTTTCTGCTGACGAAATTCAAGGTTTAAATATCAGTACGGATCCAGTAAAAATACGCGCTTTGTTGGAAGATGGACCAGCCGACAAGGTGGGTCTAAAACGAGGAGACGTTATCATAAAGATTAACGGGGAGTGGATAAATGGCCGCTCGGGTTACGATGAGTTACTGGCATATCAACGACCGGGAGATAAGCTCGAACTGGAAGTGGTTCGCGATGGAAAACCATTGAACAAGAGTGTTATCCTAATCGGGAAATCAGCTCAACGAGAACTGATGATGCGCGGGGTAGTCCATAGCAAATACTTAGGTGCGGATTTTCAACCTTTGGGAGCTTCGGATTTAGCAAAATACCGAATCAAATCAGGCATAAGAATCATGAACATCCGTCGTGGTGGCGCCATTTCACAGATGGGACTTAGAGAGGGCTTTATCGTTGAAAAGTTCAATGGAAAGCGATTCAATCAGGCGGAGGATTTAATTGCGGCAATGGAAGGAAATAGTGGACGTTTGAAAATCGAAGGTAAGTCGGCGAATGGATCATCTCAGTCATTCTCCTTCTTTAGATATTAAACCATAATGGGAAGTGCATACCTTTGCGGTATGTCTGTTCCATCTATACCGGGCATCTCATACGGAGATAGCTCCTCCTTTTTCATACTCGCTGGCCCTTGTGCTATTGAGGGAAGGGATATTGCTTTAAAAACAGCAGAAACCTTAAAGAGTATCAGTGAAGAACTTCAAATTCCTTTGGTATTTAAGGGATCTTATCGCAAAGCCAATCGCTCACGTTTGGACTCCTTCACTGGGATTGGAGATGAAACAGCCTTGAAAATCCTCAAAGAGATAGGAGAAACATTTAAGGTTCCCACGGTCACGGATATTCATGAATCTGCTGAAGCAGAAATGGCCGCGGCCTATGTTGATGTATTGCAGATCCCAGCCTTTTTATTCCGTCAAACGGAATTGTTGGTAGCCGCTGCGAATACGGGCAAATGGATCAACATAAAGAAAGGGCAATTTGCCGCCGCTAATGCCATGGAACACGCGCTGATTAAATGTAAAGAATCGGGCAATAATAATGTCATGCTTACGGATAGAGGAAACTCATTTGGTTATTCAGACTTAATTGTTGACGTTCGAAATATTCCAGAGATGCAGGCATTTGGTGCACCCGTTATTATGGATGTTACCCACAGTTTACAGCAACCGAATCAATCCTCTGGTGTGACCGGTGGAAAGCCTGCCTTGATTGAAACCATTGCGAAAGCAGCGATTGCTGTTGGAGCTGACGGGCTATTCTTGGAAACACATCCAAATCCATCAGAAGCCAAATCAGACGGTGCGAATATGTTACCGCTCGATCAACTAAAGCCCTTGCTTGTAAAATTAAAACGGGTTCGGGAAGCCATCCTTTAAATGATGTTTTTTATATAAAATGAAAGAGGGGCTCAAGGCCCCTCTTTTTATTTCTTTTTCTTGTTTTTAACTCTCCATTCACGTGGAATCCGTTTTGGAATTAAGATCAATTCCGTATCGGTTTCGTATGAAGATGATTTAAAGAATTTCTTCATGGTACGGCTACCGATGGTTGGTGCTTTTGCACGCTCATCAATCTTAAACTGAACGCCCTTAGCCACGTAGCGACCAAAGTGTAGTTCTTGAACGATAAATCGGTTACCTCTAAGTTTTACTTTACCCACTTTGAATTTATCTCCGCTCACGAAGTCCTTTTTGGTGATTAGCTTCTTGGTGTACCATTCTGCTGCTACTTCCGGCGGAACCACGTCGTAACGCTTCTTGTCGTCGATTTCAAACATAGCAGGCTCTTTGCCCATCACCATCAAAGGAATGGATTTCTTATCGTCTTCGCGCTTGATGTTAAGCTTTACAGCGTACATCATATCCTCATCAGAAACTGGATTCACATTTTGAGGAGCTTGAACGCTGTCGGATTTACCTGCGAGGCTATCGCGGGTAGCTTTACCATCGTTTGTATTGTTGGCGTCAACGTCTACGTTAACTTGAACACGAGATTTTTTGTCTTCAAAGGCAAAACGAACCGTGGTACGACGATTTTGCTGATGCTGGTATTCATCACACTTCACAAATGGCTTGCCATCAATGGATTTGATTTCGCTGGCCTTATAGCTCGCATAAGAACTACTTACCACATTACCACGAGCATCTTTTTCAATGATCATCTTACGGGTTTTACCTGCAATGTATGGAGTGAAGCCTTCAACTTCAGCTCCCTCACACTTACAATCGTTGATTAACTCTTTTTCACCAAAACCAACCGCTACAATACGTGCAGAATCAATGTTCCAACGGCGCATTAAATAAGTACGCGCTGAATCGGCACGGCGTTGGGCCAGTCGACGATTATATTCAACACTTGCACGACAGTCGGTG